>JAITRV010000068.1 GCA_031288215.1 Spirochaetaceae bacterium
GACAATAATGGTCTGCACCAGCCGGGACACCCGGACAAACTTAAACCGGAAAAACTCTATCTGTACCACATAGTTCCCCGAAGGAAGGCTGTCGAACCGTATGGGAATGCTGCTGTCCGTCAAAGCTTCCCCCGCACCGTAAGTGTCGCCTATCCGGTAGCGCTTAGAGGGAGCATAGGCGCTTCCCACCCGATAGTCCTCAATGCCCCGGTAGAGGGTCATCTCCGCCGCGGTAATCGCGTCGCCCTCGGTAAAAGAGGGGAAGCCGACGCTGAGGTTGACATCCCCGGTTCCCTCTGTTAACGAGGATGACGGGTACAGGGTTATGGAGACAAGCGTACCGCTAATATTGTCCGTTGTGAGGGAACAGCTTCCCGTGGCACATAGATTACCCCCGCTGTCAAACCCCTCAACCAAGACTATATCCCCCTCCTCGGGAGCGGCGCGTAGCGGCACAGGAAAGGACGAAGCCGAAGCGTTGGCCTCGGGAAACGTGCCCAGAGGCTCCCCCTCCCCCGGCCGGCTGACGCTGATGGTATAGGTAAGCGCAGAAGGCAGGGCCGTCCGGCTTGCCGGGGCTCCATCGCCAATCCGCACGACAAGAACATTGCTCCCCGTCATCGGCTCATCAGGAGGCGACAGAGGACTGGCACACCCGCCAAAGAAGAAGCCCGCGGAAAAAACCAGGAGAACAAAACTCATAATCCGCCCATACACACGCTTCATTCTATACTCACTTCACAACCAGTCCGAATGACCCCGAATAATCAACGCCGCCAACGGTCGCGATTACGGTGACATTGTAGGAGCCCGGAGTCTCCGGCGCGGCAAAGGTAACGGTATCATCGGTAAAACCGGTGGGGCTTACCAGGCCGTTTATGTAGATATACCAGCCGGTGACCGGACCTCCGCTTATCGTAATGGCTATCGAGGTCCCAGGCTCCACCACGGGGTCATCCGGCTCACCGCTAAACGTGAGCTTCGGCAAACCATCAACAGGTATGCCGCTGATGGTGATCCCCGGACCGTACGTTACCGTTACGGTATACTGCTGGCTTGTGCCGTCTTCCGCCGTTACCGTGTAGGTTACGGGAGCGGCGTAGCTTTTCGCCGCCATCGGATCAGGGCTAATCGAGGCCCCGGTATGGCTTACCGACGCGGTCATGGCCGTTAGACTGGTGCCGTAGGGGACATTCACCGTTATGGTTTTGAGCGTCTCGTCAACGGTTCCTATCGCGTTTACCGGAGCGGTGATACTAAACGCCGTAATCTCCTTTCCGGAGTCCTTGGACGTATTGGGGGCCTGCCCCCTGATTATCGTGATGGTATAACCCTGTGAGGCTCCCGGCGTAGACACCACAAGATAAAAATGATTATCCCCCGCATTAAGGGCCGCGGACGCGCCGGCCTTGCCCGTGCCGGACGCGATGGGCGTACCGGCGGCGGCTTGTCCCTGATAGAGTTTAAGGTCCGCGGTCGGTTCCACGGCGGTCCCCTCCAACGTAACCGTTGCCGTCTCATAGAGAAGCTCCACCGTAAAGCCGTACCGGCCCTGGTCAAGCTCCGGCTGGAGTTTATTCACCCGAAAGTCGGAAAGGGCCGTATTGAACGCCACGCACCGTATCCGCATCGGGTAGGGGGCAAAATCCCGCAGCCCGTCGGGGCTTTGCATGGCAAGGGTAAGGTCATAGTCATCATCCAAAACCGCGCCCTCAATAGCCACCGCAATCCCCTTTTCGGCCTGCCGGGAACTTATCTTCTTTCCCTCGGGCACGCCTAAAAGCTCCTGCCGGATAGTAAGATTCCGGGGATTGGAAAGCATCACCTCAAGTGTCGTAAGCGGCTCATCTTCGGAGGGGGGAATAAGGATGGTCCCGTTGCCCATCGAGGCATATTTGGGACTTTTTTCGATCCCCAGCACTTCCACGACCCCGGTATTATCCAAATAGTATTCAACCATGGAATTACTAAAGAGATCGCAGCTTCCTATGACGAAAGTCGAGAAAAGAAAAAAGATCAAGAGGAGAAACGTAAAAACACCACCAAGACGAGAACGTGATATTTCCAAGGGTTACTCCTTTTGTCCGAAATTATACAATATGAATTATACAATATAATAGAAAATAAAACAACCTGTCCTTAGCCGTGCTGAGCCGCCAGCAGGACCAGGGCCAGCATAAAGAGGATGAGGCCCACGGCCAGGGAGATGAAGACGGCCAGGGGAAAGCCCAGGGAGAGGAGCATCCCGATTTCCAGGGCGACGAAGATATGCCGGTAGATGTAAACCACCCCGTTGGCGACCAGGGGCAGCACCGCCAGCATGGGGACCCCCACGAAACGCAGCCGCTTCTTCGCCCGGAAGCGCCAGCCGATGAGGAGCGCGAAGATCGACAGGGACAAAAGCAGCACCGTATCGGAAAGGCGCCGCAGGATTTCCGCCTGAAACACCTGGGGAATGAACCCGTAGTCCCCCATACGTTCCGCCGCCCTGACAAGATCCCCCATCAAGAGGCTGTTCGCCCCCCGGCTGATTCGGGTTATCATGAGGAAGTCCTCAAAGGATACCTCCAGAATCATCTGGTCATCTCCGATATCGGAGTGTTCCGATCCGGTCCAATAGGGTCCCCATTGGGTATTCTTATCTTCGCGGTCCAGGGCCTGCATGAGGACGACCAGTTTATCCCGGTCGTTTACCCGCATGGGGAGAAGCTTCGCGTAGGAGGCTTCCACCCGGCTGGTCAGCTCGCCCCGGGGATTAAAGGCCATCAGTTCCAGCCCGAGGGCATAGGCAAAGCCGGGAAAAGTTGTCAGGGAGGAACACCGGAGCACCAGGCGGCCTTCGTACCTGCCGGGAAGAGAAAAGATCGCCCCCAGGAAGATCTCCCCTATCCCTAACTCCAATTCATCGGTAAAAAAGGCTATCTTCTTCAGTTCCGCCTCGCACCGGGCAAGAAAGTTCGCCACATCCGGGTCTTCCGGGGTACGCCGGGCCAGATCCTTGAAGCTATAGTAGGCCCGGGTCCACTCCCCCCCGACCATCGCCTCGTATCCGTCCCGTTTGAGCCGGTACCGGGAAGATGCCTCGGCCTCCCGGGCGCTGGGGGACAGGGAGGTAATCCCGTTCCAAGCCCGGTTCGTCAGGGCCGCCGCCCGGGCCTTCTCGGCGCTCCCCGGCCTGGCAAGCCGCCCCGCCAGGGAGGCCAGCCAGTGGGCATCGTAGTACCGCTCTTCCCCCAGGGCCGTTTCCGCCAGGCCCAGGGCCTCCCGGGCGTCCACCGGGCCCGATCCCTCCGGCGGGATCGAAGGGGGGGGAGCCTGCGGCGCTTTCCCGTTCGCCGGATGCCCGGAAGGGTACATCAGGTATTCATCATAGCCTACGGAAATCTTCACCCGCAAATACTCGGTTTCAGGACTCTCCGGCCAGATTTTCTCACAGATCGTGAGAAACTGTACCGCCTCAGGCCATTCCCCGCGATCCGCGTGTTCCGCCGCCCGGTTCCGGGCAAGGAAAAAAAGCTGCCCCTGGGAACGCAGCTTCGACTCATGGTTCTGCGCCATCGGAAGGGCCAGAAAAAAGAGCAGGCCGTAGATCGTTGAGGCAATGATAGCGGTAATGATAGAAGGCCGGAGGATTTCCAGAAAATAGGGAGAAAAGGAGGGAAATTTGATATGGTCCTGTTTTGTCAGGCCGAAGGGGAGCATCAGCGCCGAAAAAATCAGGGCGGGAAACCACCGGATTCCCTCCAGCAGGCCGCCCGTGAGCCCCCAGGACAGGGAGAAAAGGGGGAGGGGGGATTGTTCGGCGGGAAAGAAGAAGCGGAAGCCCAGGATCAGCGCCAGGGAGACGGCCATATAAATGATAGAAAATCCCGCCGCCACAAACCCCTTGCTGTTTTTCACGGAAAGCCTCCGGTCCCGTTCTCCGCCGTCCTGGGCCCCCGGGCTAGAAATACCAGCAGGGTATAGACCGTGAACAGGAGCCCCAGGGCGCAAAAGATCAGGGGGCTGAGGAGGAGTTCGGGGAGGCTGTCTCCGATAAAAGATCGGATCAGATCGCGGACCTCCTGAAGGGAGATAAAACCTTCAAAGCTCAGGACCTCCCGGAAGATCAGCGCCCCGATGAAGAGATTGGCCAGGGGCCAGTCGCTGAGATTCAGCACAAAACACAGGGAAACCAGGAGGAAGATGAGGGAGCCGGTATACAGGAGGAAGGGAAACAGCCCGTATCCGAGCAGTCGAGAGAGCCAATCCGCCCGGCGGGACCCGTCGAGGAGCAGATCATCGAGCAGGGAGGACTTCTCCCGGTTGAAGGGCGCCGGGGGCAGGGGGGCGTCCCCCGTTTCAAGGGCCCTCCGGTGAATCAGGGACCGTCCGGGTTCGGCAGCCACCCGGCTTCCCCCGGCTTTCCCGGGATTTTCGAGGAGGATCACCGCCCGCCTGTCCCCGGAGAGGATAAGCCCCGGCTTTCCCAGCGTCGCCGTGCCCCTTGAGGCCGCCGGCGGGGCGCTAAGGGCCGAAAGGCGCTCGATCCCCAGAAAGAGCCCCAGAGTCAGGGCCAGGGCGGCCGCCCACAGGACCAGGGAGGCCGCCAAAACCGGGATATGCCGCCGGGCGGCATAACTGAGGGAAAAGAGCAGGGCGGTGTACAAGGCCAGGGGGATGATACTCCGGGCCGCGGAGACCGTTTCATGCCGGAAGGAAGCGGCTATGGCGGGAATAAGCAGGGAGCCGTCGATGCAGGCATTGAAACCCCGCAGAGCCGCAATCGCCAGAAAAGCTCCCAAGAAAAAGAGGCTAAAGAAACAGAACAGCCGGGCCGTGTTTTTCACCCTTTGACCCTACCATGGAAGTTTCCCCCCGGCAAGTCCTGGGAAACCTCCGGGGGGATCGCGGGGCGGGTTTTTTATGCCGGCTTTCGCGGAACGCTCCCGCAATGAAAACCGCTCCTCGGTTTAGCGGATGACCGCATATTCCCGCACCACCTGGATTTCCGAATGTATGGTGCTGCCCGGGGAAAGTTCCTTGGCGGCGGCAACGGCGGCTTCCACCAGGGCTTGGGAATTGGCGACCCCCAGGAGGGTTACCTGATCCCCGGAAACCGAAGATTCCAGGAAGTGGATGGGGATCTCCTTTTCGTAGATAATATGGTGAATCACCTGCTGGGCCAGGATCATGTCCTTGATCCGCAGGGCGCATTGGGCTTCCGCTTCTTGGGTGATGATCCGGTCCATGACGTTTTTGATGATCTCCGCGGAGACCGCGGGGTGCAGATGACCCGTGTTCAGGGTAAGGTGGTAATTGTCCGAAGCCTTCCAGTCCATGTCGAAGAAATACCGGTAGAACCCCCGGCGGTCATGATCGCTTTTCTCGACAAGCTGCCGGGCCCGGCGTTCATCACAGCGGAAATAGCACTTTACCCGTTCACACCGGACCTCTTCCGGGGCGACCAGGAACACCGACAAGCCCCCGGGAAGGCCCTTGAAGATCGCCCCGGCTCCCCGGCCAATAACGATGCAGTTTCCCCCCTCGGCCTCGGTCAGCATGGCGGTCCGTAAGTAGTGGAGGTAGTCGTCCCGGTCCGGGGAAAAGGACGCCAGAAACGAAGGTTTCCGCTCATCGTACTTCTCGAATTTCCGGCCCACCACCCCATAGGATTTTATCCGATCCTCCAGGGTACTTTTGTCCACGAAGCGGTAGTTCAAAAGTTTTGCTAATTCATGGGCCGTTTCATCTCCGAGAGCGGCAAGCTCCCGGGAAATCGCAATAATCGCCATCATCAACTCCTTGAGGGCCGAAGACCCGCGCAGGTTCACATGCCCGTTCTTCCCGCGCGGATCATCCACGCGGCGGGCATCTTCTTGAAGGCGTCCTATCGTTTGAAAGCCCGCCTTACCTCAAGCATAAAACGACATCGGCAATTTGTCAAAAAGGAACATCCAAAAACACGAAGCTTTTCGCGCCGGACTGCCGGCCTGAAGGCACCCTAGCCCCGATTGAATCATTCGGGTATGGTAAAAGGTATGAACAAGGAACATCTTATTTGGAGAGAAGAGGGGCGGAAGACCGTGTTTACCTGCCCGGTGTTTACCGTCCGGGAAAGTTCCTGCCGATCCCCCGAGGGGACGGCCGGGGTCTATACCATCCTGGAGGCCCGGGATTGGGCCATCGTTGTTCCGGTACTGGAGACGGCCCGGGGCAGGGAATTCGTCATGGTCCGGCAGTGGCGCCACGGCGCCCGGGAACTGAGCCTGGAATTCCCCGGGGGGGTTATCGAAAGGGGGGAAGATCCGGAAACGGCGGCGCTCCGGGAACTGGAGGAAGAAACCGGGTATGCCCCGGAAAAGATCCTGAAAATCGGCGAGATGAGCCCCAACCCGGCGATCATGTCGAACCATGTTCATTTCTTCCTTGCCGAGGGTTTGAAGCCCCGCCGCGCGCAACGGCTGGATGAGGACGAATACGTGGAGGTTGAGACCCTGCCGGCGGAGGAGGTTCTCCGGAATATCGGCGAGCCCCCCTATATTCACGCCCTGATGGCCGCCGCGGCCGCCCTGTACCTCCGTAAATACGTCCAAATTGTGAATAAAAAATCATAATACTTGACAGACCGGGGCTTTTATTATACCCTAAACTGGATTTTAATTGAATATACTCTCTATAAAGAACAACGTACTTTAATGAGCGGTAAGGGGCAGAGCGGTGGTATATACGGTATTATTGATTATCCTCCCGCTTGCCGGGTTAACCTTGGGCTGGACAATCAGGTGGCTTTATGCCAGATACCAACTTACGGCCTCGGAACAGCGGGCTGAACGAATTAGACAGGATGCGATAAAGGAAGCTGAAGCTAAAAAGAAGGAAATTCTTCTTGAAGCGAAAGAACAAGTTATCCGCGAACGGAACCAGCAGGAGA
This sequence comes from Spirochaetaceae bacterium, assembly GCA_031288215.1. Lineage (GTDB taxonomy): Bacteria > Spirochaetota > Spirochaetia > Treponematales > Breznakiellaceae > JAIRMO01. The sequence continues at coordinate 6,914 of JAITRV010000068.1, forward strand.
GGGAGACTCGGGAACGCAGGGCAGAACTGCAGCGATATGAACGTCGTGTTTTGCAAAAAGAAGAACTTATAGAAAAAAAGACATTACAGATAGAAAAAAATGAACAGGTCCTCGTCGATAGGGAGAAGGGCCTGTCGCTTCGGGAGAAGGCCATTGACCAGGAGGAAGAGCGGTACCGCTCTGAACTGGAGCGGGTTTCCGGCCTGAGTTCCGAAGATGCCAAGGCCCTCATCATCCAGGATTTGGAGCATGAGGCCCGGCATGACGCCCAGGCGCTGATCAACAAGATCGAGCAGGAAGCCAACATGGCAGGGGAAAAACGGGCACGGGATATCCTGGTAACCACCATGCAGCGGCTTGCCACGGAGATTACCGGGGAAGTTACGGTGGCTACCGTGACCCTGCCCAACGACGAGATGAAGGGCCGGATCATAGGCCGGGAGGGCCGGAATATCCGCACCCTGGAAACCCTGACCGGGGTGGACATCATCATCGACGATACCCCCGAGGCGGTGGTCATCTCCTGTTTCGACCCGGTGCGCCGGGAAATAGCCAAAGTTGCCCTGGAACGGCTCATCATCGACGGCCGGATCCATCCGGCCCGGATAGAGGAAGTCGTTACCAAGGTGAGCAAGGACATTTCCCAGAAGATCTTCGAGGAAGGGGAAAAGGTCCTTTTTGACCTGGGGATCCACAACATCAACCAGGATGCGATCCGCTCCCTGGGGCGGCTCCATTTCCGGACCAGCTACGGCCAGAACGTGCTGTCCCATTCCAAGGAAGTGGCGGTTATCGCCGGGGTATTGGCCGCCGAAATCGGCGCCAACCGGGATCTGGCAAAGCGGGGGGCCCTGTTCCACGACATCGGCAAGGGGGTGGAGTCCGATTCGGATCTGAACCATGCGGAGATCGGCATGGATATGGCCCGGAAGATGGGGGAGGACCCCCGGATCATCAACGCCATCGGGAGCCACCATAACGATATGGAGCCCTCCTGTATTGAGTCGGTGCTGGTACAGATTGCCGACGCCATATCCGCGGCCCGCCCCGGGGCCCGGCGGGAAACCCTGGACAACTACATCAAGCGCCTGGAAAACCTGGAGAATATCGCCGAGGGCTTTACCGGGGTGGAGAAGGCCTACGCTATTCAGGCGGGCCGGGAACTGCGGATCATCGTCAATAACGAAGCGGTAAACGATGATCAGTCCAAGGACCTGGCCAAACAAATTGCAAAAAAGATTGAAAACGATCTCCGCTATCCCGGCAGGATCAAGGTAACGATCATTCGGGAGACCCGGATCATAGAGTACGCCCGGTAGGAAACTGCAAGGGCAGCGCCGCCGGGGAGGACGGCGGGGGCCAGCGGCCCCCTCCTGAAAGCCCGTCTCGGGCAGGTCCGCCGGTACAAGGCGGACCTGCCCCGTTAGCGGCCGTCCCGGTCCTGGATTTCCAAGAGGAGGTCTATCTGTTTAAGAATATAGTTCTGAAACGCCGGGGTCAATTCCTTATAGAGACCAACCAGCTTGGAGAATTCCGCATCCGGGTCCTTTTTAAACATCTCACCTTCTCCGGTTCTGAGCCAGATTTCGTTAACGTGAAAGGATGCACATATTAACTTGATGAGCCGATCATTAGCTTTCCGTTTTTCCGTTTCCACCCCGGCCAGATAGCCGCTGGAAAGGGAAATCACCCGAGAAAATTGAACCTGGGAAAGATTAAGGACTTCCCGAACCTGTTTAACACGGCGGTTGACCGATGTTATGGGGTCATGCTTCATTGCCCTCCCATAATAGCATGTGAAAAACCACTTGGGCAAGGTGATTTTTTCCCAGATTTTTCTCCCGTGGTGATTCCGCCCCCCGCTGCGGGACCGGAAAGCCGCCGTTTTTTTACCGGCAATCTTCACAAATTATGGTTGACTGATTTACTATATCATATTATCATGCTTCCATTGCAAATTTTATGAAAGGAGATTAATCTATGCAGATACTTCCGGAAGATCCTTCCATGGAACAAGCGGAAATTGCACTGCGGCGGGCCGGTTACGGCCGCCTGTCCGCTACGGCGAAAAAGGTGATTACAGCTCAGGCGGAGGCTCTTCGCTTTGCCCAGGAGATCGGGGAAACAGGGGATTGCAAATATGACCCCGGACAGGAAGGAACTGCGAAAAAACCGGTATAAGCGGAGCGCCGGGTCTTGGCCGGGGCGGACGTGTTGCGGCGGATTGAATTTTCTCGAACGCTGCGGTACGATGGATCATCGTGGAACCGACCCTTGGGGAAATGAAAAGCCCGCTTGCGCAGAAAGATGACCGGACGGGGGATCTTTCCGTTCCCGCCCTGTTACGGGTGTTGATGATCGGCGATGTGGTGGGCGAGGCGGGGCTTGAGGCCCTGGAGGCAAAGCTCCCCGGCCTCATCCGGGAATATGATGCGGACTTTGTGGTGGTAAACGGCGAGAACGCCGCCGAAGGATTCGGTATGATCGAAGCCAACCTCTCCCGCATCCTGGCGGCCGGGGCGGACGTGGTTACCAGCGGGAACCACGTCTGGGAGAAGCGGGAATTCTGGCCCCTGCTGGAGGGGGAAACGCGGATGCTGCGTCCGGCGAACTACCCCGCGGCATGTCCGGGCCGCGGCTGGGTCAGGGTTGAGAAGGGCCGGGACGCCGCCGCCGGCTCCCGCCTTTCCTGGCTGGTGGTGAACCTCCAGGGCCGGGACTTCATGCCCTCCACCGACTGCCCCTTTAAGACCTTTGATGCCATTGCGGAAAGCCTTGGGGGTTCCGTCCCCCCCGAACCCTTCCCCGAGGAGGCTTTACCGGAGGCCCTTTCCTCCGAAACGATTATCCTCGTTGATTTCCATGCCGAGTCCACCCGGGAAAAGGAGGCTTTGGCCTTTTACCTTGACGGCAGGGCCAGCCTGGTAGCGGGAACCCATACCCATGTGCAGACCGCGGACGAGCGGATCCTGCCCCAGGGTACCGGCTATATTACGGACCTGGGCATGACCGGCCCCACGGACAGCATTATCGGGATGGACCTGCAGATCTGCCTGGACCGGGCCAGGACCCAGGTAAGCTACCGCATGGAATGTGCCAAGGGGGACACCGCGATCCAGGGGATTATCGCGGAAATAGACCGGCAAAGCCGGCGGGCGGTTTCAATCCGCCGGATCAACCAATAAGCGGGGACTCCGGCGCCTTGAGGCTTCAATTCCCCACGGGAAAGGCTTTTAGACATCTGTACCGGTTGCGGTTGTATCTACGTCTTTTATTTAGATGCTTTGGAGGTGAGGGGAATTGCCCTCCGGTCGCAAACCTCCTGTTTGCTCCCTCCGGGCCGTCCTTTAACCCTTCCGGGGCCATCCCTGGCCCCTTTTCCTCCCGTAGGTCGGCGGGTTAAAGGCTTCAATTCCCCACGGGAAAGGCTTTTAGACATCTGTACCGCTTGCGGTTGTATCTACGTCTTTTATTTAGATGCTTTGGAGGTGAGGGGAATTGAACCCCTGACCTTTTGAATGCCATTCAAACGCTCTAGCCAACTGAGCTACACCCCCAAGTGGTAAAAAGACTATAACCATTCCCCTTGATTGTGTCAAGGGGATTTTGACGGATT
>JAITRV010000161.1 GCA_031288215.1 Spirochaetaceae bacterium
ACCTTGATTACTCTCAATGACTCGATAGATCCAAAGAAATTTAACCACGGACCACACGGACAAACACGGACAAATACATGAATTTCAAACAACAAGTCCGTGTTGGTCCGTGTGTGTCCGTGGTTCTTCTTCTTTTTTTGAGTAAATGCAGGAGCCCTGTCACCGGGGGAGGGCGCCCTTGTAATTCCGGGGGCTCTGTGATTAACTGGTACATCGAAGGGAGCAGCCATGAAAAAACGGGCGTTGATCAGCGTATTTAACAAGGAAGGGATCGCCGAACTGGCCTCCTTTTTGGCGGCAGAAGGCTGGGAGATCCTCTCCACCGGGGGAACAGCGGCGTCTCTCCGGGAGCAGGGGCTTCCCGTCACCGACGTGGCGGCGGTCACGGGCTTTCCCGAATGCCTGGACGGCAGGGTAAAAACCCTGCACCCCGCAATCCATGCGGGGATTCTCGCCCGGCGGGAGGACCGATCCCACCGGGAAACCCTGGAAAAACTGGGACTTTCCCCCATCGACCTGGTCTGCGTCAACCTCTACCCCTTCTTTGAAAAGGTCCGCTCCGAGGATCGGCATGCTTCCACGGATCGGAATGATCCACAGGATCGGAATGATCCGCAGGATCATCATGATCCTACGGATCATCCCGGTCCCTGCGGCGAGACGGTGGAGTTCATCGACATCGGGGGGCCCGCCATGCTCCGGTCCGCGGCGAAAAACTACCGGGACGTGATCGTCCTCACGGATCCGGCGGATTACGGGGAAGTCCTGGCGGGCCTCAAGGCGGGAGGGGTGGCGGAGGAACTGCGCCGGCGCTTGGCGGGGAAGGTCTTCGACCTGACCTCCGCCTACGACGGGGCCATAGCCCGCTACCTCCTGGACGAGGCCTATCCCGCGTACTGGCCCCTGTCCCTCAGAAAGGCTCAAAGCCTCCGCTACGGCGAGAACAGCCATCAACAGGCGGCCCTCTACCTCCACACGGATCGATGCGGCGCCCTGGGCTTCATGGAACAGCTTCACGGCAAGGAACTGGGGTACAACAATATCCGGGACCTGGACCTGGCCTGGAAAGGGGCGTGCGCCTTCGGCCTGGAGGCGGACGGGACCGTGCCCCAGGGGGAAGCGGACCTGGAACGGCTCCTGCCGGCTTTGACCCTGCGCGCCGGGGGGATGAGCCGGGTTTGCTGCGTGGCGGTCAAGCATAACAGCCCCTGCGGCATCGCCCTGGGAAACACCCTGGAAGAAGCCTTCGCCAAGACCTACGCCTGCGACCCGGTTTCCATCTTCGGGGGCATCCTGGCCTCCAACGTCCCGGTGGACGGGGCTGTCGCGGAAAAGCTGGGGGAACTCTTCCTGGAAATCGTGGTCGCCCCGGATTTTGATGAGGAAGCCCTGGCGATCCTCAGGAAGAAGAAGCATCTGAGGATCATCCGGGCCCCCCGGGCCCCCCGGGAAGTCCGGGAATGCAGCTCCGTGGACGGCGGCCTCCTGGTGCAGGAGGTGAACCGGCGGCTCCTTTCCGCCTGGGAGGTGGTCACCCGGGCCCAGCCGGCGGCGGAGGACCTGGCCGACATGGTCTTTGGGATGCGGGCCGCGATCTTCGTGAAGAGCAACGCCATCGTGGTGGTGAAAGACCAGGCCGCCGTGGGCATCGGGGGGGGCGAGACCAACCGGATCTGGGCCGCGGAATTGGCCCTGAACCGGAGCGGGCGGCTGGCCGCCGCCGGAACCGGGGCCCCCGCCCGGGTTCTGGCCTCGGACGCCTTTTTCCCCTTCCCCGATGTGGTGGAGGCCGCCGCCGCCGCGGGGATCAAGACCATCATCCAGCCCGGGGGTTCCCAAAACGATCAGCGTTCGATTGAAGCCTGTGATACATTCAATATCGCCATGGTCTTTACCGGGATCAGGCATTTTAAGCATTAACAAGCCTCCGGCATACGGGGGGTCCGGGGGGGCTGCGGCCCCCCGGCGGGGGTGTGGGGGCGGAGCCCCCATCTTATGGTGAGCACACCGACGAGGAGGAGGCCATGAAGGTTTTAGTCATCGGTTCCGGGGGCCGGGAACACGCCATCGCCTGGAAGCTGGCCCGGTCGGAACGGGTTGAGCGGGTATACCTGGCCCCGGGAAACGGCGGCACCGCCGCCGAGCTTAAATGCGTCAACATTCCCGTTCCCGGGGGAGATCCGGAGACGGAGGCCTCCCAGGAGGCCCTGGCGGCCTGGGCCCGCGGCGAGGGGATAGGCCTCACCCTGGTCGGCCCCGAGGGGCCCCTGGCGGCGGGCCTGGTGGACCGGTTCCGCGCCCAGGGCCTCCCGGTCGTCGGCCCGGACCGGGCGGCCGCCCGGCTTGAGGCGAGTAAGGCCTTTTCCAAATCCTTCATGGAAAAATACGCGGTCCGCGCCGCCCGGAGCAGGACCGTGACGGACTATGCCGAGGCCGTCCGCTCTGCGGCGGAACACTTTAGCCCGCATCGGGCCCCGCCCCTGGTGGTCAAGGCCGACGGCCTGGCCGCGGGCAAGGGGGTCGTGGTGGCCTCCACCCTGGGGGAAGCGAAGGATGCCCTGGACGCCTTCATGCGCAAGGGGGCCCTGGGGGAAGCGGGCCGGACCGTGGTGCTGGAGGACTTTCTTTCGGGGAGGGAGGTGTCGATCCTGGCGGCGGTCAGCGTGAAAGGCGGTTCCCGGGGAGCCATCCTGCCCTTTGTTTCCGCCCGGGACCATAAGCGCCGTTTTGACGGTTCCCGGGGGCCCAATACCGGGGGCATGGGGGCCGTCGCGCCGGTGCCGGATTTTTCCGCCGCCGCCGGCGAGGATTTCCGGCGGGCTATCCTGGAACCCACCCTCCGGGGGATGGAAGGGGAGGGCCTGGATTACCGGGGCTTCATCTTCTTCGGCCTCATGGTTCAGGATGACCGCTGTTTTCTGCTGGAATACAATGTCCGCTTGGGCGATCCCGAAACCCAGGCGGTGCTCCCCCTCATGGAGTCGGACCTGGCGGATCTCTGTCTGGCCATGCTGGATGGTTCCCTGGAAAATTTTCCCCTGAAGTGGAAGGCCGGCGCGGTCTGCGCCCCGGTGGCGGTGGCCGACGGCTATCCCGGCCTCTACCGGAAGGGCGACCCCATCAGGGTGGACCGGAAGGCCCTGGAGGAGACCGGGGCCCTCCTCTTTGCCGCCGGGGCCCGGCTGGGGGAGGACGGGCTCCGCGTCTCCGGGGGGCGGGTCCTGGCGGTATCCGCCTGGGGGGAGGACGGCGAGGAAGCCCGGCGCCGGGCCTACAAGGCCCTGGAGGCCGTCAGCTTCAAGGACATGGCCTACCGCAAGGATATAGGCCGGGAAGGGGCCGCCCCCGGCTTTGCGTGAACCGCGAATTGAGCCGAAGAAGAACCAACCGCGACGCTCAAGCAAGGTAGAAGGTACAGAAAAGCAAGAAATTCCCTTCCGGGGGGAAAAGAGAGGTGACGATAATGGCTGTGATTGGAAATAATCTTTCCGAGGGGAAGGTGTTAACGAAGCTCGTCCGCTTTGCCCTGCCTTTTCTGGCGACCAACCTGGTCCAGTCCTGCTACAATGTGGCGGATATGCTCATTGTGGGCAATTTCAGCGGAACCTTCGGGATGTCCGGGGTGAACATCGGGGGGCAGGTGACGATGATTCTCACCTTTCTGATCATCGGCCTTTCCATGGGGGCCACGGTCCTCATCGGCCAGTATGTGGGGGCGGGCAACCGGGAGGCCCTGAAAAAGGTTACCGCGACCCTTATCACCATCCTGCTCATCATGGCCCTGGGCTTGACCCTTGTGATGCTGATCCTCAAGACGCCGATTCTGCGTCTCATCAAGACCCCCGCGGAATCCTACGAGGAGTCCGACCGCTACCTCACCATTACCGTGACGGGGCTCGTCTTTATCTTCGGCTACAACGCTTTCAGCGCGATTCTCCGGGGGATGGGGGATTCCAAACATCCCTTCTACTTCGTGCTTATCGCCTGTATCACCAACGTGATCCTGGACCTGCTCTTTGTGGCGGTTTTCCACTGGAGCGCCTTTGGCGCGGCCCTGGCCACGGTGATCTCCCAGGCCCTGAGCATGTTCCTCTGCATCGGCTATATGCTGCGGAACGACTTTCAGTTCGATTTCAAGCGCTCGTCCTTCAGGATCGATAAAGACCAACTCGCCTTGATCTTCAAAATCGGGCTGCCCACCTGCATCCAAAACGGGGTCACCAGCATTTCCTTCCTGTTTATCACCGGTATCGTCAACATGGTGGGCGGGGTCAGCGCCTCCGCCGCGGTGGGGGCGGTGTCCAAGTTCAACAGCTTCGGCATCATGCCCACCCAGGCCATGAGCGCCTCCATATCCACCATGAGCGCCCAGAATATCGGCGCGAACCGGATGGACCGGGCAATACAGGCCTGCCGGATCGGCATCGCCATTTCCGCGGGAGTAACGGTGATCATCTTCGCCCTGGTCCGGCTCTTCCCCGAGCGGATCATGATGATCTTCGGCAGCGACCCGGAGATGATCGAGATGGGGGTGAGCTTCCTGCGGGCCTTCAGCGTGGAATTTCTCATCATCCCCTTTTTCTTCTGCATCAACGGGTTTTTAATCGGCGGGGGACACACCCTCTTTACCCTGATCACCGGTATCGTCTCCTCGGTGGTCCTGCGGGTACCGGTCTGTTATATCTTCGGGGTGGTGCTGGGCTGGGGCATTTTCGGGGTAGGCCTGGGCTATCCCGCCGCGGTGGGGGGCTCGTTCCTCCTGGTCATCGGCTTCATGCTCTCCGGCAGGTGGAAACACAACGCGGTTAAACAGGGAGGATGAGTTAGATTTTACTTACACTAACGGCCTCAATTCGATGATCTGATTTACAAATGTTCCACTTGAAAGACCGCTTCTGCCGCCCTATTCTTTCCCCGCCGTGTATACGGCGGAACCGCCGACAAAGTATTTGGAAAGGGTGATGAACAGAATAATAACCGGTATACTCGCCATAAAAGCCACCGCCATCATAGCGCCTTCATCGGCGAATTTTTCTTCCGCGAAGCTCACGATATACGTGG
>JAITRV010000199.1 GCA_031288215.1 Spirochaetaceae bacterium
GCCCGAAATTTCAAGAAACTTGGCATACCGGTTGAGCAAATAGCCCAGGGGACCGGACTTTCCCCGGAAGAAATTACCGCATTGTGAGGTAAAGCGGGCACGGTTGGTGAGTGAATGCCCGCCCCCCTGTCCCCGGCTTCTTGCAACCATACAGCCCTCGCCACAACCGGCCAAGGCAGCCTCACCCGGTAGCCCGACCCGCTCCCACGCGGAAAGGCAGGCCGGGGGACACTCCCGCCGGAAAAACCGGCACGGTCCGGCATGGGCAGAAACGGCGAAGGGGGGTGGCAGGGAAATACCCCGGGCGCCCCCTTTTGAACAGAGGAACCAGTTATGCCGTAGGCATCAAGAGCAACGTCGCGAACAGGGGGCGACCGGGGTATTTCCCTGACAGGACCCCCCGGCTGATCCCCCCATGCCGGCCCGTGCCGGGAGGACCAGCCAGGTATCCCCCGGAACGAATTATGCATTTTTCACTTGAATTTCCGGAGGATTCAGGGTATCATGAGATACTTACGTAACGTTCTATAAATCATAGTTACCGGAGTTATTTTTATAAAGGAGAACTCATTTTATGGTCGAAAGTTATTTTCTCTTGGTACCCATCGGTTCTATTATTGCCCTCGTCTTTGCCTTTACCCAGGCACGGAAGGTTCTGGGCTATTCCGAAGGGAGTGATATTATGGTGAAGATATCCGCTTCTATCCGCCAGGGGGCCAACGCGTACCTCAAACGGCAGTACCGGGGAATTTTGCTGTTCTTTGCGGCGATGTTCGTGGTGCTGGGGATCATGGCCTTTGCCGGGCTCTTGACCCCCTTCGTGCCCTTCGCCTTTATCACCGGGGGCTTCTTCTCGGGCCTTTCCGGCTTCGTGGGGATGAAGATCGCCACCGCCGCCAACGCCCGCACCGCCCAGGCATCCTCGGAGGGGCTTAACCGGGGGCTCCGGGTGGCCTTTTCCTCGGGCACGGTGATGGGCTTTACCGTGGTGGGCCTGGGCCTCCTGGACCTGTCCATCTGGTTCTTCCTGCTCAAATACGTCTTCTACACCAATCTGGCCCAGGACCCCGCGGCCCAGATCAGCGCCATCTCCGCGGCCATGCTGACCTTCGGGATGGGGGCCTCCAGCATGGCCCTTTTCGCCCGGGTGGGCGGGGGGATCTTCACCAAGGCCGCCGACGTGGGGGCCGACCTGGTGGGCAAGGTGGAGGCGGGGATCCCCGAGGACGACCCCCGGAACCCGGCGGTGATCGCCGACAACGTGGGGGACGTGGCCGGCATGGGGGCGGACCTCTACGAGTCCTATGTGGGCTCCATCATCGCCACCATCGCCCTGTCGGTTTCCGCGGGCTACAACTTCGGCGGGGCCGCGGTGCCCATGCTCATCGCCACGGTGGGGCTTTTGGCCTCCATTGCCGGCACCTTCTTTGTCCGCTGCGGGGAAAACACCGACCAGAAGGTCCTCCTCAAGGCCCTGCGGAAGGGCACCTACATCTCTTCCGCCATCGTGATCCTCCTCTCCTTCCCGGTGATCTACTTCTTCCTGGACTGTGCCCGCTATCCCGACCGCATCGGGGTCTACGCCGCGATTCTTTCGGGGCTTATCGCGGGGGTCCTCATCGGCTTCTTCACCGAATACTTTACCTCCGACACCTACAAGCCCACCCAGGAATTGTCCGGCAGCAGCCTCACGGGGCCGGCGACGATCATCATCGGGGGGATTTCCCTGGGGATGCTCTCCACGGTCATGCCGGTGCTCATCGTGGGACTCTCGGTGCTGGTCAGCTTCTTCGCCTCCGGCGGGGTGGCGAATTTCTCCCAGGGCCTGTACGGGGTGGGGATTTCCGCGGTGGGAATGCTTTCCACCCTGGGGATCACCCTGGCCACCGACGCCTACGGCCCCGTGGCGGACAACGCCGGGGGCATCGCCCAAATGTCCCATCTCCCCGCGGAGGTGCGGGAACGGACCGACGCCCTGGATTCCCTGGGGAACACCACCGCCGCCACCGGGAAGGGCTTCGCCATCGGTTCCGCGGCCCTCACCGCCCTGGCCCTGATCGTGGCCTACATGGACGATATCCGGATCAAGGCTCCGGATTTTCAGTTTGACGCATCCATCGTGAATCCGCCGGTGCTGATCGGCCTCTTTATCGGGTCCATGCTGCCCTTCCTCTTCTCCGCCCTGACCATGAAGGCCGTGGGCCGGGCGGCGCAGAGCATCGTCATGGAGGTCCGCCGGCAGTTCCGGGAGATCACGGGCCTCATGGAGGGGACCGCCGAGGCGGATTACTCCACCTGCGTGGATATCTGCACCCGGGGGGCCCAGAAGGAGATGATCGCCCCGGCCCTGACGGGAATCCTGTCCCCCATCGTGGTGGGGCTGATCCTGGGGGTCAACGGGGTCGTGGGGATGCTGGCCGGGGCCACCGCCACGGGGTTTGTGCTGGCGGTGATGATGGCCAATTCCGGGGGCGCCTGGGATAACGCCAAGAAGTACATCGAGGCGGGAAACCACGGGGGCAAGGGCTCGGAACCCCATAAGGCCGCGGTGGTGGGGGATACCGTAGGGGACCCCTTCAAGGACACCTCGGGGCCCTCGATCAATATCCTGATCAAGCTCCTCTCCATGGTTTCCATCGTTTTTGCGGGGCTTATCCTGAATTTCTCGATTTTATAGAATATTTTTTTATAGAAGAATTTCTTTTCATAGAAGATTTCTTTTAATACGAGATTTCTTTTCATACGAGAAGGTTTCTATGATAGAATTCTTCTATAAAAAATTCTATAATGAAAGAATTCTATAATGATGAAGAATTCTATATTATTAAAGAAAGGATTGTTTGTGCGCGGATTGACATGGCATATATAAAACAGCTCTTTGATACCAATTTTCTCGAATACGCCTCCTACGTCATCAAGGATCGGGCCATCCCCGACCTTGAGGACGGCCTCAAGCCGGTTCAGCGGCGGATCCTCCATTCCCTCTTTGAGATGGACGACGGGAAATTCCACAAAGTGGCCAATGTGGTGGGCCACTGCATGCAGTACCACCCCCACGGGGACGCCTCCATCGCTTCCGCCCTGGTGGTCCTGGCCAATAAGGACTTTTTCATCGACCGCCAGGGGAATTTCGGGAACATCTACACCGGGGACGAGGCCTCCGCGGCCCGGTACATCGAATGCCGGGCCACGCCCCTGGCCAAGGAGATTTTCTACCACCCCAAACTCACCGTGATGGCGGATTCCTACGACGGCCGCCGCCGGGAACCGGTCCTCTTCCCCGCGAAGATCCCCGTGGTCCTGGTGATGGGCGCCGAGGGGATCGCCGTGGGCATGTCCACCAAGATCCTCCCCCATAATATCCTGGAGGTCCTGGAGGCGGAGAAGGCCTGCCTGCTGGGGAAGCGCTTCCAGCTTTTCCCGGACTTTCCCACCGGGGGCATGGTGGACGCATCGGACTACCGGGACGGAAACGGCAAGGTCCGGGTCAGGGCCAAGCTGGATACCTCGGACCCCAAGCGGATCATCATCCGGGAACTCCCCTTCGGCAGCACCACCGAGAGCCTCATCAACAGCGTGGAGACCGCGGCCAAGGCGGGGCGGATCAAGATCCAGTCCATCAACGACTTTACCACCGACCAGGTGGAGATCGAAGTCAAACTCGCCCGGGGGGTCTATTCGGAGGAAACCGTGGCCGCCCTCTACGCCTTTACCGAATGTGAACAGTCCATATCGGTGAACCTCCTGGTGATCAAGGACACCCTCCCGGAAGTGATGACCGTGACCGCGATCATCAAACACCACGCCAAACAACTGGTAAAGATCCTCATCAGGGAACTGGAACTGGAGAAGCGGGAACTGTTGGACAAGCTCCACCAGCGGACCCTGGAGCGGATCTTCATTGAGGAGCGGATCTACAAGGCCATCGAAAAGATGAAGACCGCCGAGGCGGTTCAGAAGGCGGTGATCGCCGGTTTTGCCCCCTTCCTCAAGGAGGTGGGGAGCCGGGGGGTGAGCGAGGAGGACGTGGAACGGCTCCTCAAGATCCCCATCCGGCGGATCTCCCTCTACGACATCAACCGGGCCAAGGCGGAGATGCTGGAAATCCAGGCCCGGATCAAGGAGATTAACGGCCACCTCAAGAACATTACCGCCTATGCCGTGGGCTTCCTGGATCGGATCATCGAGCGGATCCGCGCCGACGAGGAGGTCGGCCGGGGAGCGCGGAAGACGGTGGTGGGGGCCTTCGAGAAGGTGGATGTCAAGGAAGTGGTCAAGAAGGACGTGGAACTCAAGTATGACCGGGAGACGGGCTACCTGGGGACCGCCGTAACCGGGGAAATCCTGGCGGAACTCTCCCCCTATGACCGGATCCTCACTCTCCGGGAAAACGGTACCTACGCGGTGACGGACATCCCGGAAAAGGCCTTTGTGGGGCCCCGGGCCTGGTGGATAGGGCTCGCGGACAAGGAAGCCCTGGGGGCCACGATCTTCACCGTGATCTACCGGGAGGCGGAAACGGGCTACCCCTGCATCAAGCGCTGCGTCATCGAGGGGTGGATCATGAACAAGGAGTATTCCCTGGTTCCCGAGGGGGCCCAGGTCCTCCACATCGACCGGCGGAAAGAATTCTCCTTCACCGTCCACTACACGCCCAAGCCCCGGATCAAGATTACCAAGGAAGCCTTCAAGGCCCAGGACTACGCCGTGCGGGGCCTCAAGGCCGGGGGAATACGGCTGGCCGCCCGGGAAACGGCCCGCGTGGATGCCGGCGGCAGGCCGGGGGGATAGTCCCGCCGGCTGATCCTCGCGGCACGGGCCGGCATGGGCCGGCACACGAGATATCTGCGGGGGGGTCCTGGCGGTGGGGAAACAAATGGGTGCCACCCGCGGGCCCACCCCGGGGGGGGGCCCCCGGCGCCCACCCCTTGGCCCCCCCCCCGCCAGGACCCCCCCGCAGATATCTCGTGTGCCGGCCCATGCCGGCCCGTGCCGGGAGGACCAGGCAACGGGACTATCCCCCGGCCATCCCCCCTGGGGGTTCCGTGAAGTATCCTATCTTCCTGAATTTCGCGTAGCGTCTTTCCAGGAGAACCTCCGTCTCCAGGGCGGAAAAGCGGGCCACCGCATCCTTGAGG
>JAITRV010000240.1 GCA_031288215.1 Spirochaetaceae bacterium
CCCCCTTGATGGTCAGGATCGGTTCATCGAACCGCACTTCCAGGGTGCCGTCCCAGTTGAACATGGCCATCATGTCGCCGTAGTCGTTCTGAATGGGGCCGGTCTTGGCGTTGTTACCCGGGGCGACGACCTGGCCCGAGGGGACGCTGGGGTCCCAGACCTTCTTCCAGTCTACGGTGGCGGCGGTCGTATCCCGGGCAAAGTCCCGGGCTATGACCTGGGGATCGGAGCCCTGGATGGAGCCGACGGTACGCATCACGTAGTTTCCCCGGGGAAAGCTGATGTTGCCGTTCCGGTCGGTTTGGATACGGTAGGCCACGCCCCGGTGGACGTATTCCATGGTGATGACCGGTCCCTCCTTATACACGTGCAGGTTATCGTCGGTGCGGATCGAATCCGGCGCCAGGGGGAAAAGCAAGAGCCCCCGGAATCCCGAGGAGATGGTCGCCCGCCCCATGATGTCCGTCTGAATCGGGGCAAACAGGGAGGTGGACTTCTGTTTGGACGCCCCCGACACCGCGTCAAAGGTGTCCTTATCCGCCGCGATGTACCGTATGGCCGAGACGTAGGACAAATAGTTCCCCCGCGCCGCGCCGGAGATATCGTACCGGTAATCAATGGTCAGATCCTGGGCGGAAAGCATCCCGCCGCAAAACGCCGTTACCAGCGCGCCTAACATCAATGTACGCATAACCGCCTCCATTTATACCTTAAAGGAACCGATAGTCCCCTCCATAATTTGAATGTTCCGGTGGGTGTCCTTGGCAAGCTCCAGCACCGCTTCGGCGGCCTGGTTCACCTCCCGGGCGTTGTCCCCCATCCCGATGATCCCCTGCTGAATGGCCTGAACGATGCCGGTCAGTTCGTCCATTTCCTTTTTGACATCCTCCATGTGGCCGGTCATATTCGTGGAGGTGGCCTCCACCCGGGAAGACGCGGTCTTGATCAGTTCCAGGGCCTTCTGTATGTCGGTGGACGCGCCAAGCTGGGCGTCCATGGCCGTATCGATCCGCTGAATAAAAGAATCGGTGGCGCTGATCTGCTCCGATACCAGCCGGAACGCTTCCTGGGACGCGGCGGAAATATGGACCGTATCCTCGACGGATTTTGCGATGCCCGTCAACTCCTGCTTGATAGCCTGAGACTGGCTCCGGGCGTTTTCGGCCAAGCCCCGGATCTCCTCGGCCACCACCGCGAAGCCCCGCCCCGCCACTCCCGCGTGGGCCGCCTCAATCGCGGCGTTCATCGCCAGCAGGTTGGTCCTGGCGGCTATCTGGGCGATAACCCGGTTCGCCCCCACCAGGGATTCCGACTGGGAACGGATAGCCCGGATCTGAGCGTCTGCCGCCTCCACCTGCGCCTTCCCCGAATCGGCCACGGTCACCAGGGAATGAAACTGATTTTTCAGCTCCTGGATCGCAAGCTGTACCGCGCCTATCGTTTTCTCCATTTCCTCCACCGAGGTGGAAGATGCGGCCACCGCCCGGTTCTGCTCCCCTATCAGGGCGTTGAGCCCTTCCAGGGCTCCGGCGGCGTTTCGGAGCACCTCGTTGGTCCGCTCCAGGGCCCGGGCCTGCCCCTCGGTCTGGCCCTTGATAGCCATGGCGGCGTCCATGATCCGGGTATTCGCCTGGACCGACTCCTCGGACCGGCTGCCCAGGTTTTCCCCGATTTTCCGGAGGGAAGCCTGGGCGTCCTTGAGCTGGCCCATGAGGCCCCGCAGGGACGCGATAAAGCCGTTGATGCTTCCGGTGATGACGCCGATCTCGTCCCGGCGTTTCACGGGGATCTGATAGGTAAAATCCGCCTCTTTGGAACTCAAATTCCCGGACACCGACGCGGTAACCGAGGCGGTGGATTTGAGGGGGCTAATGACGATAAAACGGAGGAGCAGGAAGAAGCCAACCAAAAGGATCGCGATGCCCCCGAACATCAGGGGAACCACCACCCGGTTGATGAGGGCCACCGTCGCCTGCACTTCGGTCATGGGAAGGCTCATGGAAACGATCCCCACCCGGGAATCGGAGAAGTCCTTGAGGGGGAAGTGAATCCCGTAGTATTCGACCCCTCCCGCGGTATAATTCCCCCGGTAGGTTTCCCCCAGGCCCAGGACCGTGTCGATCATCATGTCGTGATCCGACGAGAGGCTGCCGGTAAAGGCGGTGATCCAGTCCTTCCGCCCCGCCGAAACCGATGACATCCCCGCGGAACTGGCGCGGTGCAGGGGCCCCTGGTAGATGTCTATTTCGCACTGGGTCAGTTTCTGCAGCTCGCCGGCAAATTCCGGGGACTGGATGCTGTACTCGATGAAGCCGTAGCCTCCGAGGTTCCCGTTTTCCATAACCGGAATCGCGGAGATCAGCTCCAGCGTGTTGTCCAGGGAATACATCCGGGTAACGCAGTCTTTGTCCCCGGTATAGGAAACGATGGTCCTGACATACCGGGCCCCTTCGGACCCCCCGCTGTTGATGAACAGATACCCGTCCCGGTTTGCCAGGGCGATGCCGTCCACATCCAGGGCAGCCGCCAGGGCGTCTAACCGGGCCTGAAACGCCGAGGGGTCCGCGCCGCCGTCAAGTTCCGCGATGATCCCTTCGTCCCCGGCAAAATCGGCAAACCACCGGGCTTTTTTTTCCAGCAGCGCCGTTTGTTCTTCGATCAGGCGGTACACCAGATTATCCTTACGGTTAATCCCCTCCTTGAAGGAACCGGCGGAGGTGGAGGTGGTCAGCATATTGATCGTCACCATGAGGGCCATTCCGAAAAGGATAAAACAGACTAAAATCGGCGCGAGCAGTTTGATGCCGATGGAATAGACCCGCATAGCTTTTACCCCCGCTCTGATAGTTTACCATATCATGAGCAATGTCAACCGTTAAAAGCGGGGCATCGGCGCCGGCTCAAGCGGGTGGCGGTTATCCCTTCTTTATGCGCCCCCCGTCACGGCCCGTCGGCAGCCTTGCAGACATCGATCCAGCCTTGGGATTGGGAATACTCCTCAAGCTCCCGGAGGGTCAGTTCGATGGCCGAGTTGGCGCTTCCGCAGGCGGGAAAAACCGTGGCGAAGCGCTTCATGGAAACGTCCAGGAAGACCGCCACGGCCTCGGGGAGGGCGAAGGGGCAGACCCCGCCCACCGCGTGGCCGATCATTTCCGGAGCCTCGGCGGCGGACAGCATCTTCGCCTTGACGCCGAAATGGTCCTTGTACTTGCGGTTGTCCAGCTTCACGTCCCCCGCGGCTATCACCAGCAGGGCCCCTTCGCCGTTTTTCAGGGAAATGCTCTTGGCGATCCGGGCCGGCGCAACCCCCAGGGCTGCGGCCGCTTCCGCCACCGTGGCGGTGGAGGCCTCCAGTTCGATAATATCCTGCTCCCTCCCCCACCGTTTTAAGTAATCCCGTACCTGTTCAATGCCCATTTCTCACTCCTCATTCCTCACTCAATATTCCGACAGGATTCCCAAAAGCCGCTCCCGGCTGATGGACCGGAGAAAGTTCGCCAGCCTCGGCCCCTGGTCTTTGCCGATGAGGGCCTGGTACACCGCCCGGAAAAGGTCCTTACCCTCCAGACGGTGTTCTTCGGCAAGGCCGTACAACGCCTCGGCGCAAGACTTGTCGTCCCCATAGGACCCGATATGCTCAATCACCCGGTCCCGAAGATCGCGGATCGCGGCCCGCTCCTCCTCCGGCAGCGCCGCGAGCGTTCCCGGCGGGAGCAGGCGGAAGCGGAATTCCTCGGGGGCGCATTCCTCCACCCAGTATTTCGCGCAGGCGCAACGCCGCCGCAGGCCGGGAAGCTGTTCGCGCCGGAGGTCCCCGAAGCCCGCAATAACCTTTTCCGTGTCGCCGTCGGCGATCTGGATGAGGTTGCACAGGTGCCGGAACGGTACCTGGTAGGGCATCACCGCCGGAAGGCCCTCCACCTGGGAAAGCTCGTAGATCCGCCGCAGCCGCCGGAAGGCCGCCTCGTCCTTGGCGGCCTCGGCCTTCCAGGCGATCCGCTCCGTGCGGTCATAATCCTCGTAGATCTTGATCACGTCCAAGTCGAAGGAAATGGTAAATTCCGTGTTGGGCCGGGTCCCGGCAAAGAGGTAACGGGCGATCTCCGGGGTATAGACCCGGAGGAGATCTTCCAGGTTAATCACTTTCCCCGAAGAACTGGACATTTTTCCCGCCAGCCCCTTGATGCCGATAAAGTCATAGCGGAAGGTAACCGGCGCGTCCCAGTTGTACACCTCCTTGCACACGTGCCGGGCGGTATCGAAGGAGCCCCCGTGGCTGTGGTGATCCTTCCCGGCGGGCTCAAAGTCCACCTGTTCGTATTCCCAGCGCATGGGCCAGTCGATGCGCCAGCCCAGTTTTACCCCTCCGGCGCTCCGAAGGTCCACGGTCTCCCGCTCCCCGCAGAGATTGCAGTGATAGGAGAGGGCCCATTCGCCGTCCCAGCCGTCCACGTCCGTATCGTCCCGGTGGCAATGGCCGCAGAAAACACTGACCGGCCACCATTCCCCCTGGATCTTGTGGTCTTCGTCCCGAAATTTGTCCAGAATTTCCTTGAGCCGCTCCCGGTGTTCCAGGGCCCGCCGAATCCCCGCCCCATAGGACGCCGCCTGATACTTTTCCGCCTGGTAGAGAAATTCGGGGTGAATTCCCACCAGGGGCAGCACCTTTTCCACGTCCGCCTCGTGATGCCGGGCGTAACTCCCGTCCCGTTCCCAAGGGTCAGGAACCATGGTGATAGGAAAGCGGAGGTAGCGTTCCAGTTCTTCCCGCTTGGGCATGTTTTGCGGCACCTTGCGGAACACGTCGTAATCATCCCAGGAATAGATGAAGCGGACGGTTTTCCCCCGGTCCCGCAGGGCCCGGACCACCAGGTCCACGGAAATAATTTCCCTAAAGTTGCCGATATGCACGGTCCCCGAGGGGGTAATCCCCGACGCGCAGGTATAGCGGTCCTTATCCCCCTTTTCGGCGATAATCTTCCCGGCGGCCTCATCGGCCCAGTGTTCATGCTTCTTGTCCATATATAGTCGAGTATACCGGAAGACGCCGGCTCGAAACACGGGGGCGGGCGGTACGGGCGGGGGATACCCCTGCCTGATCCTCCCGGCACGGGCCGGCATGGGCCGGCACAAGAGATATCTGCGGGGGGGTCCTGGCGGTGGGAAAACATAGGGTTCCCTCCGGAGGCCCCTCCCATGTGTTCCCCGCCACAACAACGGCGCCCATAGGGCGTCCCGGCGAGAAGGCGACCGGGCGTGGGGCCCGGCACAGGCCACCGCGGGGGGTAAGGCATCAGGCCCCCTGCCACCCCCCT
>JAITRV010000012.1 GCA_031288215.1 Spirochaetaceae bacterium
TATGCGGGAAACTGGTTTCATACCTGACCTTGCCTGTCTTATTTCTGTAATGAGTATCCTCAATTGAGGATGCTCAGCCTGCGAGCCCGCCCCGTGCTTCAAAGCCCCCTCGGGGGCCCTTGACAATTCAACCTCCTCACTGCTCACGCTTCTCTTGTTACCTGTTATTTATAGGGCCGGAAGATCTGGGTAACTCCCCGGCCGTCTTCAAAGAGATACCGCAGATAAAGCCGGCTGCCGGGCGTCAGGCGCCGCCACAGCAGTTCCTTCTGGATCTCCCAGGCCATCTCGATGCAATCCTCCCGCCCGAGAATCTCCCGTTGCTGGGCGAAAAGGTAGTTCCCCCGGGGAAGCTCGAAGCGGGAAGGATCTTCCTGGGAAGCCGCTTCCCCCTCCTCCGGCGCCGATACCCCCTTGAAGATCAGGGGCCCCAAATAGGGCTCTTCCGGCTCAAAGCTACGGTATTGGCCGGGGTTCAGCTCAAAACAGAAGATGACCTCCCCCTCGGAAAGGTCCGGTTCACCCTCGAAGGCCCGCAGTTCCTCCCGGCGGGTATAAAACAGGGGATTCAGGAGGTCCAGGCTCAGAATAGGAAAAGCGCTCATATAGCTCCTTATGGCCATAGTTTACACCCGCTCCGCCAGGAGGTCAACGAGGGGCGGCCCCTTGCTGAGGCAACGCTGAGGATGCCGGCACGCTTGCTTCGAGATCCGCAGGGAGGTTCATTTTTCGATTTTTTTTCAATTTTTTTGTTTTCTATTGAAGCGCGGCGCGGGAGAGACGCATTAAGAAGTATATATGGAGGTTTCTATGATGACGATACGTTCCCCTCGATGGGGAATCCTTCCCCTGGTTTTGATCGCCGTTTTCGGCGCCGCCTCTCTCAACGCCTGTTCCACCGAAGCGGTTCAACAGAAGGCGATGGAGATTACGGCGATCGATTCCACCACACCGGTTTTTCTTGGATGCAAGACGGTAAGTTCCAAGGAAATAAATTTTGAGTTTTCCCTGCCCGTGGCGGTATCTTCCCTGGACTTTGATCCTCCCCTGGAGGTAGGTTCCGTTGCCGGGGGGACCACGGTCCGGGTGCTTCTGGCTGAGGCTCCCCCGGAAGGTACAAGAATAACGGCCAACCTGCTGGTGGAGGACGAGGTGGGGAATACCCTGGACATCCTCATCCCCTTCCGGGCGAGAAATGACCGGCTTCCGAAGCTGGTGATCACCGAGATCCGCACGAAGCATACCAAGCCCAAGGCGGATTTTGTGGAGTTCAAGACCCAGAGCGCCGGAAACCTGGGAGCCCTGCGGCTGTTTACCGCCGGATTCAGCATGGAGGAACCCTTGCTGGAATTTCCCCCGGTGGAGGTGGCGGAGGGTGAGTATATCCTCGTCCACCTGCGGACCTGGGAAACGGATACGGCGGATGAGACCGGGACAGACCTCGGGGCCTCCGGGGGCGCCGAGGCGTTTCCCGATGTCCGGGACTTCTGGATCCCGGAAAGCGTGGAACGGCTGCGGGAAACCGACGCGGTCTTTTTCCTGGATCAGGACGGCCTGATTGTGGACGGCCTCCTGCTCAACGCCGACGACGGCAAATTTGCGGCCCTCGCCGCGGCGGCGG
Organism: Spirochaetaceae bacterium; assembly: GCA_031288215.1. Taxonomy (GTDB): domain Bacteria; phylum Spirochaetota; class Spirochaetia; order Treponematales; family Breznakiellaceae; genus JAIRMO01. The sequence goes on from JAITRV010000012.1 coordinate 1,622, forward strand.
AACTCTTTGGCCGCCAGGGCAAGTGGAATCCCCCGGAAGGAAGCGCGGAAACGGGCTATGTCCCGGGAGACGAGGACGCGGTGGACAGCAAGGGTACCACCACGACCCGGAGCATCTGCCGCTGGGAGGAACAGCCCAACACGAACAGCGCCGCGGATTGGTACATTACGGCAAACAGCGGCGCCAGCCCCGGGAAGCCGAATAATACCACGGTCTATGAACCCAAGTAAACGGAGGCCCTAAGGAACAAACGAAACGAGCTCGCCTCGCGCGCGTTATGAAGGAAGGGGTGGCCCGGCAATCCGGACCGCCCCATCACTGGTCCTGGCGGCGGCCCCGGTTCATCTCCGGCGGGAGGAGGGCCACCGTCCGCATATCCGGCGCCGCCGAATCCCTGAGGACGATGCGGTTCCGGCCCAGCCTTTTTGCCTCGTAGAGGACCGTATCCACCCGGCTGTACAGTTCCTCCACCGTATCCGTGGAACCGCCCCGCATGATGTAGACCCCCAGACTCGCGGTAACCCAGGGAGCAACCTCGGATTGTTCATGGGGAATCTTGAGATCAATGATCATCTGCCGGATCTTGATGGCTATCCGTTCCGATTCGGCCAGCCGGTTCTCGGTTCCCAGGACGATGAACTCCTCCCCCCCGACCCGGGCGGCATAGACCCCCTCCTCGATCATGACCTGTTCGAGGACCCTTCCGATAGCTTCCAAGACTAAATCCCCCTTGGGGTGGCCGTAAAAGTCATTGTACTTCTTAAAATAGTCCACATCCAGCATGATGACGCAGATGGTCTGGCGCACATGGCGGCACACGGAACGGTAGAAATTCACCGATTCCATAAAATTCCGCCGGTTATTGAGGCCCGTCAGGTCGTCCTTGTTGCTTTCCTCCTCGAAACGGTTGCGTTCCGCCTCCAGCCGCTGGCCGATAATCATCCCCTTGATCGCCACATAGGACATATACCAGGTAAAGACCATCCCGGTTATGGCCATGACGATGACATTGATCAGAGACGGCATCCATATGGAGGAGGGGTAATAGGGAACGGTCAGCGCGGTGAAGAGCAGCACGATGAAAAGATTCATGCAGAGATTCATCAGGGGATTCATGACAAATATGATCTGGGAATAGAGAAAGAAAATCGTCGAATCGATCTCCGGAAGGCCGTGTTCCGTGATGCTGCTCAGGATATTGAACAGGACGAGGCAGGCGAAGAAAAGGGAAAATCCGGGATATATGAACTTTACGGAATATTTTCCTCTTTTATATATCCACAGGGTATAGAGGAACAGCAGGAATTCCATCAGGCCGAAACTCAGGGAGACCGCAAATTTGGCGGCCTTCTTTTCTACCAGCAGGGAATAGAGGGAAAACAGGATCACCGCGACGGCCGCCGCCAGGCTGGCCAGGAGGAGGCTTCTGATATTATGCCGGTTTATCCGGCCCCGGCAGCTCCGGAGCAGCCTTTTCGAGAAATTATTGTATCTCCAACGCTGAAGAATGGTGATACCGCCCCCCTTCTCTCTGCTTTCAGTCGCTCAAGTAAAGTATAATACATTACCGCGGCAAAAAAAAGAAACGCCGCCGCCGAAAGGAGGAAAACGGCAACGGCGCTCATTTATGCATCATAGAGGAGCATTACATAAATATAACCACGATCGCCCCCAAAGGTTACACGCGGAAAAAGCCGGTCCGGCATTAGAGATTCAGCACATAGCGCAGGCCCGTGGAGACCCTCCAGGCCGCGCTGAGATCCGCCCGCCGGTCGGCTTCCAGGGCGGCGTCCCTTCGATAGGACTGCCAGGCGATCTCCCCATAGGGGGCCAGGGTTCCCCGGAACAGCCTGATCCGGAAGGGCGCGGCGGCAAGCCCTATTTCCCCGAGCCAGCCCGTGCCTCCGCCATAGGGCCGCCTCCGCTCCCCCGCCCGGATCGCCGCATCCCCCAGGCTCAGGGCGGGACCGGCGAAGATCCGCAGCCGGTCGTCCTGAAAGCCCAGGGAGAGGGTGACGGGCAGGCGAAAGACCGACAGGCTCTGATCCCAGGCGGGCCGCAGTTCCACGCCGATCCGCAGGGGGAGGAGCCTGAATTCCCGGAAGATTCCGGCCTGCAGGACGGCCCCCCGGAAGGGATCGCTATCCTCCAGGAGGAGGTTCCAGGAGGGGGCCAGGCCGAAGCTCAGGGAAAGGCCGCCGGATGCGTTCCCGGCGGCGCCGCGGGCCTTGCCGGGCAGCGCCGCGGCGGGAAGGGCCCGTCCGGCCCCCACGAAGGTCCGGCGCCAGTAGGATTCATCCAGCCGGGAATCGATCACCCCGGTTTTGGGGCCCTCGGAGGCGGAGTGGATAAAACGCCCGTCCCCGGTATAGATGCCCACATGGGAAATCCCGGAGGCGGCGGTATTGAAGAACACCAGATCCCCCGGCAAAAGCGCGGACTCGGGGATGGGCTCCGCCCAGCGATAGAGGGAGTCCGCGGTCCGGGGCACCTCCATCTTCAGGGCGTCCCGGAAACTCAGGTAGATCAGGCCGGAACAGTCCAGGCCCCGCCGGCTCATGCCTTGGGACCGGTAGGGGACGCCCCGGTATGTGCCGGCGGCGGCGATCAGCCGGGACCGGTCCGCCGCATCCGGGGACGCCGCGGCATCCTTCGAGGCCGCCGCCGCCAGAGAGGAGGGCCCCCAGAGGCCGCCGGAAAGAACCAGAACAAGAAGCGGGAACAAACAGCGCCGGGGATATTTCATGCTTTATTATCGGCACCTTGGGGCCTTCAGCTTCCCGCTTAATGAACCACGTATTCAGCGCCCCGCTCGTCCTTGACGGTCAGGTCCGAGAGGGACAGGTAGAGATAGGGGAACCCGTCTTCCTCATAGTTTGAGAGGACCCCCACCGCCTCCACCCAGGCGTCTTCCGCGGGATAGCTCCGCTGGGGAACGCCCCAGGCCACCTCAAAGCCCGCGCTCCCGTCGTACCCGCAGCAGCCCGGGCCGTAACGGATAACGAAGCAGTAGGAGCAGTCGTAGCCGGCTTCGGTCTTGAAGATCCCCTCCAGCTTGATGGTCTTCCCCATATAATCCTCCGGGTTAAGGTAGACGTCGTTGGTCTGGGTGATGAACATCTTCTCCCGGATTTCGACGACCTCCCCCGATGAGGCTTCCGCCGGCGGCAGCCACCGTCCGGAAGCGGGGCCTTCTCCCAGCCGGAGGATCTCCGCACCCTCCAGGCCGGCCTGGTCCAGGACCGCCTGGTCCAAAAGGGGGCCGGCGGCCGGAGCGCCCGGAGGGGTTACCGGGCTTGAGCCGCGGTCCTTATTGGCGGAAAAGCCCGCCCGGGGACCGCAGCCTGAGAGGATCGCGGAGAGCGCCATGGCGGCGCAGATTGTTTTTTTCATATGAATATTCCTTTTACAGAACTTGATTCCCCAGAAGATGAGGAAGGCAACGATATTCATCATCACCACGCTGGCCCCGGTGGGGGTCGCGTAGAGGTAGGAGATCACCACCCCGATGAAGAAACAGGAGAGGGACACCAGGGCGGAACAGACCGTGACGGTCTTGAATTGCTTGCAGAGCCGCATGGATGTGAGGGCGGGGAAAATGATCAGGCTGGAAATGAGCAGGGCCCCCATCATCCGCATCCCCAGGACAATGGTGACGGCGGTGAGGAAGGCGATAAGCATGTTGTAGACCCCCGTCCGGGTCCCCGTGGCCTTGGCAAAGGTCTCGTCAAAGGTTACCGCGAAAATCTTATGGTAGAAGAGGCAAAAGAGGATGAGGACCGTTGCGGACAGGATGATGCTGAGGAACACGTCGCCCTTGGTCATCGCCAGGATACTCCCGAAAAGGTAGTTGCAGACATCGGTGTTCATCCCGGTGGTGAGGGAAATCACCATCACCCCCAGGGCCAGGGCGCCGGTGGACACGATGGCGATAGCCGCGTCCCCCTTGATGGTGCTGTTTTCACTGAGCCGGAGCAGGAGGAAGGCCGCCGCCACCACCACGGGGAGGGACACCGCCAGGGGAGCGGCGTTCAGCGCGGTGGCAATGGCCAGGGTCCCGAAGCCCACATGGGAGAGGCCGTCGCCGATCATGGAATAGCGCTTCAGCACCAGGCTTACCCCCAGGAGGGAGGCGCAGAGGGATACGAGGAAGCCTACCACAAAGGCCCGGACCAAAAAGGCATACGAGAACATTTCCATCAAGAGGCTAATCATGAGCCATGACCCTCCTTGGGTCTCCCAGAAATTTCCTGCCGATATCGGAGTCCGCGTATTCATCCCGGGTCCCCCAAAAGATCTGGTCGGTTTTCAGGTGGAGGATCCGGTCCGCATAGGGAAGGGCCCCCTGAATGTCGTGGGTGACCATGATGACGGTCAACCCCCGCTCCCGGTTGAGCCGCTGGAGGGTACGGTACAGCTCGGCGCTTATCACCGGGTCCAGCCCCGCCGCGGGTTCATCCAGGATGAGGAGTTTCCGCGCCGCGCAGAGGGCCCGGGCAATGAGGACCCGCTGCTGCTGGCCTCCGGAGAGTTCCCGGTAACACTTCTTCCGGAGGTCCCCGATGCCCAGGGCGTCGAGGTTTTCCTCCGCGGCCCTCCGGTCGGCAAGGGAGTAGAAGGGCCGCAGCCCCCGCCGCCCGAGCCGCCCCGAAAGGGCCACCTCGAAGACCCCCGCGGGAAAATCCATCCGGGCCGCCCGGTACTGGGGCAGGTAGCCGATCTCGTTTTGCCGGAAAGCCTCCCGGAGCAGGCTGCCCCCCTGGGGCTGGATGAGCCCCAAAAGGCCCTTGATCAGGGTGCTTTTGCCGGAACCGTTCTCCCCGGCGATGCAGAGATATTCCCCCCCTTCCACCGCAAAATTGAGCCTCCGGACCGCGGGGTTTCCCTCATAGGCAAAGGACAGGTCCCGGCAGCGTATGAGGATCATGACGGCCAATCCCCCGCGTTCATAAAGAGCCCCCATAAGCCCGGGGCGGCATATTTCCGTTCATACAATTCCGTTGGAATATACTATAGAATTGAAGAGAAAACAAGGGGGGGCTTCTTACCATGCGCGGGGGATGAAGCCGTCGGGTACCGCTATGACGGCGGTTTCCCCGGACTGTTCGATCACGAAAAAACCGCTTTTTATCGCAAAGGGTTTCACCGCCTCGGGAATAATGCCCCCCGCCACCGCTCCCAG
>JAITRV010000077.1 GCA_031288215.1 Spirochaetaceae bacterium
ATGGCGGTATTCCGCGCCACAAAACGCCGGGTCCCCACGGCCAGCTTCCGCTTTTTCTCATAGCGCCGCCGTTCTTCTTCCAGCTTCGCCAGTTCCTCCCCCTGGAGTTCCCGGAAAAAGGAGGCGGACCCCTTCAGCAGTTCCGCAAAGGCCGTCAGGGGGGGGCGTTTTACCGCCTCCTTAAAGCCCGCCAAGGCCCGGTCCACCAGGTTCGCGGCCTTGGGGTCCAGCCCCGGCGCGGCAAGCCTCGCGGGGAGGTAAACCCCTTCCCGCATGTCCTGGTGGAGCAGATCCTTGTCCTGGGCGGGGAACGGGAGGGTCCGTTCAGCAGCGGCGGGGTCCTTCCCGGAAACCAGGATCCGGTAGAGCATGGCGGCGGCGGTAAAGGAGAAGGCCGCCTCCCCCGAAAGGTCCCGGCAAACCAGGGATTCCCCCCCGGCAAGCCAGGATTCATCTCCCTCGGCCTGGACCACCCGGAGCCGCAGCCCCTCGGGGGGAAAGAAAACGGTCCCCGGGGGGTACGTTCCGTTTAGAGCATCGCCTGCGGCCCCCACACCGCTGTTATTCGCGGCCCCGGGCCCCAGGGAGACAAGGACCCCCGCCGGCCAGACGCTCCCCCCCAGGGGGCAGGCGTCTATCCAATAGCCCAGGGCCTCCAGGGCCCTGGACCGAGCCGCGGGGTCCGCCAACGCGGCGGGTCTGAGCAGCAGATCCAGCCGCTCCCCGGCAAAATCCGGGCCCCAGACCACCATGGTCCCTTCCCGTTCGATAACCCCGCCGGGCTGCCAGAGCGCCGCCTTGCCATTGGGCAGGACGATGGTGCCCCCCTGGGTGATAAACTGGGCCAGTTTTGCCTGGGCAAAGGCCTGGGGGGAAAGGCCCGTATCAAAACCCAGCCGCCCCCTGCCGTCAACTTCAAGATGAAGTATTCGTTCGATCATACAAGCCCTCTTTCCAAAACCACGGCCATGGTGAAAATGTATGCTTGAAACAGGTTTCCGGAGTCCAGCCGGCGGCAAGCATACATTATTTCACGGGGCATCTCCATGTAATGCGAATCCATAGGCCCCCTAGAGGGGGGTAGCGTAAGACTTGCCGCCTACGGCGCAAATCTTTTAGGAGTTTTGCTAAGGTAAACCGGGTGTACCTTAGCAAAACTCCACACTTAAGGCGGCAAGGCTGGAGCGAGGGGGGAGACTTCCCCCCTTTAAATAGTTCCCAAAACCAGCCTTTTTTGGAACCCCCAGGCGCGGATGAATCTCTACCGCGCCGTGGGGGAGTAGAGGTACTTAAAGTACTCCATGTCCGTGGAAAGGGTCTTATCGAATTTCGGCAGGGTGGCCCGGTAGGACTCCACCGCCCGCCAAAAGTCAAAGAAACTCCGGTCCCGGCCATAGGCTTCCGCGTAAATTCGGGCCGCCTCCGCGTCCCCCTCGCCCCGGATAGTCTCCGCCTTCTCGTAGGCCTCCGAAAGAACAGAGCGCCGCTCCCGGTCCATCCGGCCCTGCCAGTCCGCCTTTTTCCCCTCCCCCTCGGAACGGAAGGCCTGGGCAATCTGGTTCCGCTCCTTGATCATCCGGGCGTAGACGCTCTGGGTAAGTTCATCGGAATAGCGGATCTGCCGGGTGACCATATCGATAAGTTCAATGCCGTACTCCGGGACCATGCGCCGGGACCGGGCCAGAATCTCCTCCGCCAGTTGGCGGCGGCCTCTGGAAATAGGCTCGTAGTTGGTTTCCGGCTGTATAGAAGACTGGAGCAGTTCCGGGTCAATGTTGTCCCCCAGCCCCAGGGCGTCCGGGCTGGAGGCCCTGTCCATGATGATATTGGAATTCCGCACGGATTCCCGCAGGTAATTCTCCGCCACCACGGTCCGCACCTCCGAATCGATTACCTCCGCCAGCTTGGCATAGGCCGCGTCCACGGTCTTAATCGATTCGTAGAATTTCGCCGGGTCGGAGATCTTCCAGCGGGCGGTCACATCCACCCAGATGTACTGTTTCTCCCGGGTGGGCATGCTCTTCTGTTCCCCGTCCATGGCCATGATCCGCTTGGGGTAACGGACCACCTCATCAATAAAGGGGACCTTGATGTGGAGCCCCGCATCGGTGATCACGTTCACCAGCTTCCCCATCTGAACAATGACCGCCTGCTCTCCCTCGTCGATCACATAAAAGGGGCCCGCCGCCGCAACGCCGATGAGGATCACGGCAATAACCACCATCGTGGTAATCAGTTTTTTCATTGCTGGCCCCCTGTAGAAGAACGGGAGGCATTCAGGTCGCGCAGGGGCAGGAAGTTATCAAAGTTCCGGTCCAGGATCACCGTGCCCTCCTCATCCTTAAAGACTTCCTCTATCATCTCGTAGTAAAGCCGCTGCCGGGTAACCTCCGGGGCGCGGCGGTATTCCTCGTAGACCGCGTTGAAACGGGCCACATCCCCGTTGGCCTTGTTGATCCGCTCGGTCTTATAGCCCTGGGCCTCCTGGATGATCCGCTCCCGTTCCCCCCGGGCCTTGGGGATCTCCGCGTTGTACACCTGCTGACCCTCGTTGATAAGCCGGTTCATGTCCTGTTCCGCCTTGTTCACATCGTCAAAGGCCTCCTGGACCCCGGCGGGGGGATCGATGTTCTGGAGCTTCACGGCGATCACGTCGATGCCCAGGCCATAACCCCGGAAGGTCTCGTTCATGAACTCCGTCCCCGCGCTCTCAATGGCGCTCCGCTCCGGCCCCATGATGTCCATGATGGTCCTGTCCCCCACCAGCATGTTGATGGCCGAGCGGGACACATCCTGGATGGTCCGGGTCCTCTCCATCACATTGAAGACCCATGCCATGGGATCCACGATCCGGTACTGGATGATCCACTCCACCTCGATGATGTTCAGATCCCCGGTAAGCATGGTGGATTCTTTTTCGTTATCCTCGTAGGCCGGGGAGAAACCGCTCCGTATGGTACTAAAACCAAACTGTTCGGTTTGAACGGTTTTAACGTTCACCGTGTACTGCCGGTCAACCCCAAAGGGTATCTTGAAATGAAGACCCGGCCCCTTGGTGGCTATGTAGCGCCCAAACCGGGTCACCACCGCCTCTTCCGTCTGGTCCACGAT
>JAITRV010000092.1 GCA_031288215.1 Spirochaetaceae bacterium
ATAGTCTACGGGTTCTGACGGATCTCCGCCTCCGCCTCCGCCGCCCCCACCGCCGGGGACCGTTTCACTGCCGGGGGTTCCCCCGGGTTCATCGGTGCCGGCATCCGTGGGGCAGCCCATGAGGACAAGGAAACTTATCATGAGCACCGCAATGCTCCCAATTACATGACTCCGTTTATACATAGAGTCCTCCTCAAAAAAAATATGTATTCAGGGACACGCCTTGAATACCCGCGGACCACGTCCGCGGTAAAAAGAGGACCTCCCGCATTGCATGCTTCCCCCGGAAGGGGAAGCATACCCATGCGTAAGTAAAACCCCGGAGCAGCGGCCTTCCTGCAAGAATTGTGCTGCTCCGGGGCCCTCTTTCAGGACACCGTAAGGAGCCCAATAATCGTGGATTTTTTGCATGAAAAGCAAGAAATCCACCATGCAACAGGCTCCTCGCCCGGCTTTCCGCCGGGGGAAAAGACTCCCGGCAGGGACGCCCGCCGGGAGCCGTCTATCGTAAGGGGGACGGACGGAAAGCCTTGTGAAAACCGCCGTTCCCCGGAAGACCAAAAAAACATGGGAGAGAAGAAGGGAGGGCGCGGACCAGCGGTCCGGCGGAAGAGTCTAAAGACCGCCGGACCTCTGGCCTGCGGACCAGAGGTCCGCGCCCTCCCGGAGGACTCGCCACGTGAACAGAGCAACAGGAGGGCGCGGATTTTTGGTCTACGGACCAGCGGTCCGATGGATGCGGTGATAGATCCGAGTATAAGACGCCGTTTCAACAGTGCGCCCTCCTTATATATATACACCCGTGATCAGATCGCGGATGTCCCCGGCGCAGATCAGCGCCGGAACTTAATAAAGAGGAGCTTTACGCTTGTAAATTTTACCCAAACAGGTTAGAATTACCTTGCGTAAAGTCGCAACCCCGGTGGCAGTGTTATCTTGCTAGGATGGCTGCCCCCGGGGTCCTCTTTTATAGAAACCCCGATAAGGTTTTGGCCGCCGGGAAGCGGCCGGATATATTGTTCTCTGTTTCAAGAACCTACTAAATACTATATCACGCTTTGATAAAAAAATCTTGGTTTTTTTAAAAAATTTCGCAAAAAAATGCAATTTTTGGTGCCAGGCACCAGATGTGGAGTGAGGAGCGGAAAAAGACACCTGATCAGAAAACTCCTCCCTCCCCACTCCCCACCCGGCGTTTTGCGCCTCGGCGCGCTCCCCCCCTTACCTTTTCCCCCCATTCTGCTATACTAAGCCCAATTATGGAATTAACCCAAGAATTTATCGACACCCTGGCGGTCAATGAGGTCGCCTTGATGAAGCGCATTGCGGAGCAGATCTCCGTCAATTTGGGCCAGGTTTCGGCGGTGATCACCCTCCTGGAGGAGGGGAGTACCGTTCCCTTTATTGCCCGGTACCGCAAGGAAAAGACCGGCAGCCTGGACGAGGTCCAGGTCCGGGATGTGGAGCATCTCTTTTCCGCGGGGAAAAACCTGGAAAGCCGGCGGATCGAAATAATCCGGGGGATCTTCGAGCAGGGCAAGCTCACCGAAGCCCTCTACGACAACATCCTCAAGGCCGCCACCCTCACGGAGTTGGAGGATATCTACGCCCCCTACAAACGCAAAAAGAAAACCCGGGGCATGATCGCCCTGGAAAAGGGCCTGGAAGGACTGGCCCGGGCCATGGAAGAACTGGATGCGGAAAGCCTCCGGGTGAAAGCCGCGGAATTTGTGGTCGAAAACCTCGAAAACCCCGCCCTTTCGGTGGCCACCGTGGAAGACGCTCTCCAGGGGGCTATGGACATCCTCGCCGAGGAAGCCGCCCAGACCCCGGAAAACCGGGCGGCGGTCAAGGCCTTCTACCGTGCCGACGGCCGCATCATCGTCAAGGCCTCCCAGAAGGGCGGGGCAGGGGACGAAGAGGCCAAAAAAACCTCTACCTACCAGATGTACTGGGACTACACCGAGCCCCTTTCCCAGATAAAGCCCCACCGGATCCTGGCCATCAACCGGGGGGAACGGGAAAATGTTCTGGATGTAACCATCGACGTGGACGAACACGCCGCGGTGGAACTCCTCCAGCAGCGCTCCGCCATCCACAACGAATACCACCGCTCCGCCATCGAGGACGGCCTCAAGCGGCTTCTCTCCCCGGCGGTGATTCGGGAACTCCGGGGGGACCAGAGCGATGCCGCGGACGATCACGGCATCGGGGTCTTCAGCGAAAACCTCAAGAACCTCCTCCTCCAGCAGCCCATCAAGGGGACCCGGGTGCTGGGAATCGATCCCGGCATCCGTACCGGGACCAAATGCGCCCTCCTGGACGACACGGGCAAGTACCTGGGAAGTTTCGTCATCTATAACCACAAGGCTGAGGAGGCCAAAAAGCTCATCCTGGAGGGGATCAAGAAGTACGACATCCAGCTCCTCGCCGTGGGGAACGGCACCGGCACTCGGGAGGTCCAGGAAATCGTCGCCCAGGTCATCGCGGAAAACAACCTGGAGGTCTTCTATACCGTGGTGGATGAAGATGGGGCCTCGGTGTATTCCGCCAGCGACATCGCCCGGGAGGAATTCCCGGACCTGGACCTGACCATCCGGGGGGCCATCTCCATCGGCCGCCGCCTCCAGGACCCCCTGGCGGAACTGGTCAAGATCGACCCCAAATCCATCGGCGTGGGCCTCTACCAGCACGACGTGAACCAGCGCAAGCTCTCGGAAAGCCTGGACGAGGTGGTCTCCTCGGTGGTGAACAACGTGGGGGTAAACCTCAACACCGCCAGCGCCTCCCTCCTCAAGTACGTGTCGGGGATCAACAGTTCCCTGGCAAAGAAAATCGTCCGCTACCGGGAGGAAAAGGGGAAGATCTCCTCCCGGGAGGAACTCACCGCGGTTCCCGGCATGGGCCCCAAGAGCTTTGAACAATGCGCGGGCTTCCTCAAGATCCCCGAAAGCGCCGAGCCCCTGGACAATACCTGGGTTCACCCGGAAAACTACGGCGTCGCCCGGGTCATCCGCCAATCCGTCGGCGGATCTTCCCCGGCCCCGGAAACCGGTTCCGCCACCATCACCGGAAACCTCGGTTCCGCGGAAATGGGGCTCCTCAAGGAACAATACGGGGTGGGGGATACCACCATCAACGACATCCTGGAGGAACTGAAAAAGCCCAACCGGGACCCCCGGGAGGGCTACCCCAAGCCGGTCATGCAGAAGGGGGTCCTGTCCTTTGAGGACCTCCGGGAAGGGATGACCGTTACCGGCAAGATCAAGAACGTGGTTGACTTCGGGGCCTTCGTGGACCTGGGGATCAAGGAAACCGCCCTGGTCCACGTCTCCGAGTTGAGCGACCGCTTTGTCAAAGACCCTATGGACCTGGTCAAGGTGGGGGATGTTCTGGAATTCCGGATCATCGCCCTCGACCCGGACCGCCGCCGGATCAGCCTCTCCCGCAAATCCCCCTCCGCGGCCCCGGCCGGCCTTCCCGCAAAGGCCGGCGGCGGGGAAGCTGCCGGCTCCGGCGATCAAAAGAAGCGGGTCCTGGTGGTCAAGAAGGCCGATACCTCCCGGCCTCCCGCCGCCGCCCCCCGCCCCGCCGGCCAGGAACGGCCCCGCCGGGACGATGACGGCACCATGTACAACCCCTTCGCCGAGGCCCTCAAAAAGATGCGGGAAAAGACCCCGGGTAAGTAGGCCGTGGACGCGCCCCCCACCCCCGCCCCCGGAGGGGGTTTCCTTGCGGGTAGTGCGGAGCCCGGCCCCATTCCCAGAAGGGGTTTTCTTGCGGGTAGTGCGGAGTCCCTCCCCGGAGGGGGGGGCGCTCAGCGGGAGGCCCCGGAGGAGGGGCTTTTGGAGGAGGGCCTCGCCCTGCTCCAAAAGGCGGATCATCAGGCCCGGGCTCCCGGCCCCCCGCTTCGGAAGTATATAGAAGCAATTGAACTCTTTAACGGCGCCTACGGCCTCGTGGGGGTCCGGGATCGCCGGGAACTGGTGGTAAAACACATCCTCGACTCCCTGGCCCCCCTGGGCATCCTCCGCCGCCTCTTGGAAGCCCCCCGGCCGGCGGCCTCTCCCCCTCCCGCCGTTGCGGACGTAGGCTCCGGCGCGGGCCTCCCGGGGATACCCCTGGCCCTGGCCCTCCCGGAGTACCCCTTCACCCTCATCGAGAAGATGGGCCGCCGGGTCTCCTTCCTCCGCTACGCCCTGGCGGTCCTCGGCTGCCCCAACGCGGAGGTGGAAGCGGGCCCCATGGAAAAGGCCCCCCGGGGCCGTTTCCGGCTCATCACCTTCCGGGCCTTCCGCCCCCTGGACCCGGCCTTGCTCAAGGCCCTCTTCCCCCTCCTGGAACCGGCGGGGGTCCTGGCCGCCTACAAGGGCCGCCGGGCCGTCATCGACGGGGAACTGCGGTCCCTGGCGGCCTTCCCCTGCTCCTGGGAAATCTTCCCCCTGACCGTGCCCTTCCTCGACGAGGAACGGCACCTGGTGGTGATCCGGCCCGCCCCCCTTCCCCCGGAGGGCGCATAATTTTTTCATTTTTTTGACAAATTCCTCCAAATTCCCCTTGATCTTTTTTTTTCTTTCAGATAAATTAAAATCCCGGCGTATGAAAGCGGCGTATGAAAAGAATACCTCCGGTCGAAAACGGGGGATTGAGATAGATTTTTATTAGAGGTAAAAACGCTTCGGACGTTTCCGGGGCGGAAAAAGGGAGTTTTTTGTTCATGCCTACAATTAATCAGTTGGTTCGTTTTGGCCGGCAACAGACCGCCGTTAAAACGAAGTCTCCGGCTCTCAAGTCTTGTCCCCAGAAACGGGGAGTCTGTACCAGGGTTATGACCGTTACCCCCAAAAAGCCGAATTCGGCTCTCCGAAAAGTCGCCAGGGTGCGGCTCTCCCATGGTACCGAAGTAACCGCCTATATCCCCGGCATCGGCCATAACCTCCAGGAACACTCGGTGGTTCTCGTCCGGGGCGGCAGGGTTAAGGACCTCCCCGGGGTCCGGTACCACATCATCCGGGGCGCCAAAGATACCCTGGGCGTCGAAGACCGCAAGCGGGGCCGGTCCAAATACGGCGCCAAGCGGCCCAAGGCATAGCCGGGGGCGGAGGTTTATATGGGACGTAAAAAGAAGACCATTGACCGGGGCATACTCCCGGATCCGAAATACAACAGTGTGGTGGTTTCTAAATTCGTGAACCGTATGATGTGGGAGGGGAAGCGCTCGGTGGCCCTCAGAATCGTTCACGGAGCGATGGATGTCATCAGGACCAAGGCTTCCGATAAGGAGCCCTTGGAGGTTTTTCTTAAGGCCATCGAGAACGTCAAACCCCTCATCGAGGTGAAATCCCGGCGGGTCGGGGGCGCGACCTACCAGGTTCCCGTGGAAATTCGGGAATCCCGGCGGGAAGCCCTGGGGATGCGCTGGATCATCAACGCCGCCCGGTCCCGCTCCGGCCGGGGCATGGACGAGCGGCTTGCCTCGGAACTCATGGACGCGTATAACAATACGGGTACGGCCTTCAAAAAGAAGGAAGATACCCATAAGAATGCGGAGGCAAACAAGGCCTTTGCCCACTACCGCTGGTAGACGGGGGCCTCAGCGCCCGATGCAAGCGGGCGGGAGGTCCAAAGGGGCCAACGCCCCGCTGTCCGGGGCTTGACCAAAAGCCGTTGCCTGCGTATGATGTTACATAACGGTAAGGCTTGGGCCTTCCGAATCCGGCGCTTTTGAGGGCCGGAATGATTGCCGTACCGGTTGCCGGGCCTGAGCCCGGTTTCAGAGGATACGGAAGTCTCGATGATCCAAACCGATCATCAGGGAGTTTTGAAGGGGGCAAACCTTCAGGTTTTTTTGCCGGCCCTCAAGGCTTCCCCGGCATTGTCCGGGATGAGATAGGTGGAGCGGGACGAATGGTGCGATGCGGACCCGGCGGCATTGAAGCCGGTCTTCATGGGACTGTTCTTTTTTGATCCCCCTCTTATGACGGAACGACGCTGTTTATTTCCGGTCCCCGGTATGGGGGTCGCCGGTGGGGCCTTACACTTTTAAAGGTGTTGGGCTATACTCGTAGGAAATTATTTTTGGTGCCCAAAATGTAAGGAGGACACGAAATGGCTAAAGATCGGTTCAATAGAACTAAAATTCACATGAACGTCGGGACCATTGGTCATGTCGATCACGGGAAAACGACGCTTTCCGCCGCGATAACCATGTATTGTGGTAAAAAATACGGTGACAAGGTAATGAAATTTGATGATATTGATAATGCCCCGGAGGAAAAGGCCCGGGGGATCACTATCAATACCCGGCATCTGGAATACCAGTCCGAGAACCGGCACTATGCCCACATCGACTGTCCCGGCCACGCCGACTATATCAAAAACATGATCACCGGTGCGGCTCAGATGGACGGCGCGGTCCTCGTGGTCTCCGCCCCGGATTCGGTCATGCCCCAGACCCGGGAGCATATCATCCTGGCCCGCCAGGTCGGCGTTCCCAGCATGATCGTGTTCCTCAATAAAGTCGACCTGGTGGACGATCCCGAACTCCTGGAACTGGTAGAGGAGGAGATCAAAGACGTCCTCAATGCCAACGGATTCCCCGGCGACGAAATCCCCATCATCAAAGGTTCCGCTTTCAAGGCCATGGAAGACCTCAACAGGGGCGAGGAAACCGAAAGTTCCAAGTGTATTCAGGACCTGCTGGATGCTATGGACAGCTACTTCCCTGATCCGGTTCGGGACGCCGATAAGCCCTTCCTGATGCCCATCGAGGACGTGTTTACGATTCCCGGACGGGGCACCGTGGTCACCGGAAAGGTGGATCGGGGTATCCTCAAACTGAACGAAGAAGTCGAGATCGTCGGTATCAGGCCCACCAGGAAAACCGTCGTTACGGGGATTGAAATGTTCAATAAGCTCCTGGATGAAGCCCAGGCCGGTGATAACGTCGGTACCCTGCTCCGGGGCATTGATAAGAAGGAAGTCGAACGGGGCCAGGTCTTGGCAAAACCCGGTTCCATCACCCCCCATAGCAAATTCAAGGGCCAGATCTACTGCCTTTCCAAGGAAGAGGGCGGCCGCCATAGCCCCTTCTTCTCCGGCTATCGTCCCCAGTTCTATTTTAGAACGACGGACATTACCGGCACGGTAGCGCTTCCCGAAGGGAAGGAAATGGTTCTACCCGGGGATAACACCGAGATTATTGGGGATCTGATTCACCCCATTGCCATGGAGAAGGGATTGCGTTTTGCCATCCGGGAAGGGGGCAAGACCGTCGCTTCCGGGCAGGTAACCGAGATTATCGAGTAAAAGGTTTCAATCGAGGACGATATTTGATTTTTTGCCTCCGCAGGAAATCAAATATTCCTCATCCGGAGGAATGATGACTAAGGAACGAATTCGCGTGCGTTTACGCGGTTTCGACATTGAATTGATTGATCAGAGTGCGAAGTCTATCGTCCAGACCGTGCAGAAGGCGGGGGCCAAAGTAACCGGCCCCATCCCCCTGCCGACTCGTATCAACAAGGTAACGGTGCTTCGTTCACCCCATGTGAACAAGAAAAGCCGGGAGCAATTTGAGATGCGGACCCATAAGCGGCTGATCGACATTATCGACCCTTCCACCGAGGTGATGGACTCCTTGATGAAGTTGGAGCTTCCCGCGGGGGTGGACGTGGAGATAAAGCAGTAGGGATGCGGCGGATTGGGTCCGGCGGATCTGCATCCGGGATCTAAATCTATTGAATGGTATTCAGGCAGACGGCCCTGGACCTCAGGGTAGCGTGTCTATGATTGGAGTGAGGAAATGATAGGTCTCATGGCCAAAAAAGTGGGAATGACCCAGGTCTTCGACGATGCGGGGAATCTTGTTCCGGTAACGGTTATCCGGATCGAACCGAATGTTGTCATTGCCCAAAAGAGTGTGGAAAAAGACGGCTATGCCGCGGTGATCCTGGGGATGGAAGACCTCAAGCCCATCAAGATCACGAAGCCCTATGCGGGCCAGTTCCCGGAAAACATCCCGCCGAAAAAACGGCTCAAGGAATTTCGGGACTTTGAACGGGACGTGTCCGTCGGGGATTCCCTGGGGGTCGAGGTCTTTGAAGGCTGCCGCTATGTGGATGTGACGGGAATTTCCAAGGGAAAGGGCTTCCAGGGCGTGGTGAAGCGCTGGGGTTTCGGCGGGGGACGCCGGAGCCACGGTTCAAAATTTCACCGGGAGCCGGGGTCCACGGGACAGTCCACCTATCCCCACCGGACCTTTAAGAACGTCAAGCTCCCCGGCCGTATGGGCCGGGAACAGGTAACCACCCTCAGTCTCAAGGTGGTTAAAATCGATGCCGGCAGGGGCCTCATCATGGTGCGGGGGGCGGTTCCCGGCGTCAAAAAGGGCCTCGTAACCGTCCGGGCCGCGGTAAAGAAATAGGGGCGTAAGGGAACAAGCGATGAATCGGACAGTGTATTCCATTGAAGGCAAGGAACTGCGGGACATTGAACTGGATGAGGGGGTTTTCGGCCTTCCGGTCAATGAGGACGTGATCTGGTATGCCATAAACAATGAACTTGCCAATAAACGCCTGGGTACGGCCTGTACCAAGGACCGGGGGGAGGTTCACGGTTCCAATGCCAAGCCCTATAAGCAGAAGGGCACCGGCAGGGCCCGGCGGGGGGATAAGAAATCCCCCCTCCTGGTGGGCGGGGGAACCGTATTCGGCCCCAAACCACGGGATTTCTCCTATACCATCCCCCGGAAGGTGAAACGCCTCGCCTTGAAGAGCATTTTAAGCCTCAAGGCCCAGAGTGATTCCCTCAAAATAATCGAAGATTTCTCTGTCGAATCGGGTAAAACCAGGGACCTGGCGGGGATTATCAAGAATTTCGGCGATGGTGAACGGACCGTGATCATCCTCAAGGATGATGATCCCAAGATAAAACGGGCCGGGGCCAATATCCCCTGGCTGAGTTTTCTGTCCTATAACCGCTTGCGGGCCCACGACCTCTTTTACGGCCGCCGGGTGATCCTCCTGGAGACGGCGGTGAAGAACCTGAACGCCTTCTACGGCGCCGGGGAAGCGAAAGGGGAGGCCCTGCAATGACCATATACGAGAAGATCCTCATAGAACCGGTATTGTCCGAAAAGGCCAATACCCTGCGGGAGGAAGGAAAATACGTGTTTAAGGTTGATCCTTCCGCCACGAAGATCCAGATAAAGGAGGCGGTACGCCGGCTTTTCAACGTCCACCCCGTCTCCTGTACGGTGATGGTAGTGGGCGGCAAGCCCAAACGGCAGCGTAACCGGGCCGGGTATACCTCATCCTGGAAAAAGGCGATCGTCCGTTTGCAGAAAAACGAAAAGATCGGCATTTTTGAGGGAGTTTAGGGGAAGGTCATGGGAATAAAGACGTATAAACCCATCACCGCGGGAATGCGGCAGTGGGTCAGCCTGGATTATAAAGAATTAACCACCGATAAGCCGGAAAAATCCCTGACCGTGGGCCGGGGAGAAAAGGCCGGCCGGGATTCCAACGGCCGTATCAGCGTCCGGCATAAGGGCGGCGGCCATAAACGCCGGTACCGGATCATCGATTTTAAGCGGGATAAGATAGGCATCCCCGGTAAGGTGGCCACCGTTGAGTACGATCCGAACCGGAGCGCTAACATCGCCCTGGTGGTGTACGCCGACGGCGAGAAGCGCTACATCCTCGCCCCTAAGGGAATCGCCGTGGGGGCCAAGATTATGAGCGGCCCCAATGCCCCCATTGAGGCGGGCAACGCCCTGCCCCTGGAAAATATCCCCCTGGGCTTCCAGGTGCATAACATCGAACTGACCCTGGGCAAGGGGGGCCAGATAACCCGTTCCGCCGGGACCGGGGCCCTCATCGCCGCCAAAGAAGGGGACTACGTAACGGTAAAACTCTCCTCGGGGGAAATGCGGATGATCTTCAAGAAGTGCTATGCCACCATCGGCACCGTGGGAAACGAGGATCACATGAACATCCAGTTCGGGAAGGCGGGGCGGAAACGGTGGCTGGGAGTGCGCCCCTCCGTCCGGGGTATGGCGATGAACCCCGTGGATCATCCCCACGGGGGCGGTGAAGGAAAGAATAAGGGTATCCATCCGGTAAGCCCCTGGGGGCAGCCGACAAAGGGATTTAAGACCCGGAACAAGCATAAGCCTTCGTCCCGGTTTATCGTAAGCCGGGGGAAAAAGAAGTAGAAAGCGGCCGCCGGGCGGAGCTTTCCTAAGGAGAGAGCAGGGTGTCAAGATCGATTAAGAAAGGGCCCTTTATAGAAAAGAGCCTTTACAAGAAAGTATTGGAGATGAGTAAGGCCGGGGACAGGAAGATGATCAAGACCTATTCCCGCTGTTCCACGATTATTCCCGAAATGGTCGGCGGGACGATTTCCGTCTATAATGGTAAAACCTGGATTCCCGTGTATATCACGGAAAACCTGGTCGGTCATAAACTGGGGGAGTTCGCCCCGACCCGGATTTTCCGGGGTCACGCCGGCTCGGATAAAAAAGCCTCGAAGGGGTAGGCAGGTCTATGAAAACAACCACCGGTTACCGGGCGGTAACTAAATTTATTATCGCGTCCCCCTATAAGATACGGCCCGTGGCGGATCTGGTCCGCCGCAAGCCCTATCCCGAGGCCCTGTCCATCCTGGAAAATATGCCCCATAAGGGGGCCCGGCTTATCAGGAAAACGGTAAAATCCGCCGCATCCAATGCCCTGGGCCGCAACAAGCAGCTTGAGGAGGATATGCTCTACGTGAAGGAAATCATGGTGGATGAGGGCCCCCGGCTGAAACGGATCTGGTTCCGGGCCCGGGGACGGGCGGATATGCTGCTCAAGAGAATGTGTCACATTACCGTGGTAATCGATGAAGTGCGGGCCGAGGCTTCGCAGAAAAAGGCGGGGGAATAAAGTGGGACAAAAGGTTAACCCGATTGGGCTGAGGATAGGGATCAATAAGACCTGGGGCTCCCGGTGGTACGTGGACCCCAAGGAATATGCGGACACCCTCCATGAGGATCTGAAACTCAGGAAGCGTATCCTCCACATGAATGAAACCAAGGGGGCGGACATCGCCGAACTGGAGATTATCCGGCACCCCCAGCGGATAACCATCGTTATCCATACCGCCCGCCCGGGGGTCATCATCGGGGTAAAGGGCGCCAATATCGAAAAGATCGGTAATGAATTGCAGAAAAACATTACCAAGAAAATACAGATCAAGATTAAAGAGGTCAGAAACGCCGATTGTAATGCCCAGATCATCGCCCAAAACGTGGCCCGGCAGCTCTTGGCCCGGGGATCCTTCCGGCGGACCATGAAGCAGACCATCTCCAATGCCATCAAGAAGGGGGCTCAGGGGGTAAAGCTCCGGCTCTCCGGCCGTCTCGGGGGGGCGGAAATGTCCCGGACCGAGGAAGCCAAGGAAGGGCGCATACCCCTCCATACCCTGCGGGCGGATATCGACTATGGGTTTGCCGAAGCTCATACCACCTTCGGCGTCATCGGCATCAAGGTCTGGGTGTACAACGGTATGAAGTACGGCAAGGAACAAAAGGAAGACGCGGGAGCCCTCCTCCGGAAACGGCGTGAACGGGTCCCGGCAAGGAGTTAAGCGATGCTGAGTCCTAAGCGTGTGCGGCACCGGAAGGTGCAGCGGGGTAATATGCCGGGAAACGCTACCCGGGGCAATACCGTGGTCTTTGGCGACTATGCCCTGGTAGCCCTGGATCGGATGTGGATCACCAACCGGCAGATTGAGGCCGCCCGTATCGCCCTGAACCGCCATATCAAGCGGGGGGGCAAGGTGTGGATCCGGATTTTTCCGGATAAGCCCTATTCCAAGAAGCCCGCGGAAACCCGCATGGGCAAGGGCAAGGGGGCGCCGGAGTATTGGGTCGCGGTGGTAAAGCCCGGGACGGTTATGTTTGAACTGGGCGGGGTTGATAAAACTCTGGCGGAAGAGGCCATGATCTTGGCGGGGGCAAAACTCCCGATTAAAACCAAGTTTGTTGCCCGTTCTGATTTTGAGCTGGGTGCGTAAGGATCCGGTAAAAGGTTTTTTCGGTTGCGATATGAGGAAGAGAAAATGAAGAATTCGTTTAAGAATTTGACCTTACCGGAGCTTAAGGCGAAACGGGACGAGCTGAATAAGAAGTATTTGGACCTTCGTTTCCAAATAGTTATCGGTCATGTGGAGAATCCGCTTCAAAAGCGGACGATGCGCCGGCAGATAGCCCGGCTTCATACCCTGATCCGGCAGCAAGAACCGGCCTTGAAAGGGTAAGGCAGGTTCCGGGAGGCCTTTTTCGGGACCCATGGAGGGAGAGACAGTGGAAGATCAGGCGGTTAAAAGGAAAAGCGGAAAGAAAGAGTTTGTGGGGATTGTCAAGAGTGATAAAATGGATAAAACCATTGTGGTCGCCGTGGAAACGACCGCCCTGCATCCGCTCTACAAAAAATACGTTACCCGGACTAAGAAGGTGAAAGCCCACGATGAATCCAACGAGGCGAAGATCGGGGACCGGGTGAGGGTTGTGGAATGTCGTCCTATCAGCAAGGAAAAATGCTGGAGGCTTGCGGCAATTGTCGAACATGCCAAATAAGGAGAGCGGGAAATGATTCAAGTGGAGACTTTCCTGAATGTGGCCGACAATTCAGGCGCCAAGATAGTGCAGTGCATTAAGGTCCTCGGCGGTTCCAAGCGGAAGTATGCGGGCATCGGCGATATTGTTGTGGTGGCGGTTAAGGACGCCCTGCCGACCTCGAATATCAAGAAGGGCTCCGTGGAGAAGGCGGTGATCGTGCGGACCCACAAGGAATACCGCCGCCCCGACGGGACCTATATCCGCTTTGACGATAATGCCTGCGTGATTATCGATGCGGGGATGAATCCCAAGGGAAAGCGGATCTTTGGCCCGGTGGCCCGGGAATTACGGGAGAAGGATTTCATGAAGATTGTATCCCTCGCCCCGGAGGTATTGTAGTCCCGGGGGTATTCCGGGGGAAATTATGGTCCCTGCGGCCCGGATGCCGGGGGGAGAAGGAGCGGTAGGATGTCAGCGGAAGTACAACATAAATTTAAATTAAAAAAAGAAGATACCGTAGAGATCATTGCCGGCAAGGACAAGGGAAAACGGGGCCGGATCTTAAAGATCCTCCGCGAAAAGGACCGGGTGATTGTGGAAGGGGTTAATATCGTCAAAAAGGCGATGAAACGCCGGACCCAGCAGGACCGGGGGGGGATCGCCGAGATAGAGGCGGGGATCCACAGCAGCAACGTGATGATCCTCTGCAAAAAATGCGGACCCACCCGGATAGGGTATAAGGTAACCGGGGATACCAAAACCCGGATTTGTAAAAAATGCGGAGAGGCATTGTAAGGAGTGGCGTTGAGATGAAAAACTATGAACCGCGGCTCAAAAAAATATACAAGGAGCGGATCGCTCCGGAGATGTTTAAAGAGTTCGGCTACACCTCGACTATGCAGACGCCGCGGCTGGAAAAGATAGTGGTCAGTATGGGGGTCGGGGAGGCGCTTCAAAACAAGAAGCTCCTGGACGCCGCCATTGAGGACCTGACCCTAATCACCGGCCAGAAGGCGGTCAAAACCAAGGCCCGGAAGAGTATCGCCAATTTCAAGATCCGGACCGGCCAGGAAATCGGCGCCAAGGTAACCCTCCGGGGGGCCATGATGTACGAGTTTCTGGACCGTTTGGTGAACGTCGCCCTGCCCCGGGTGAAGGACTTCCGGGGGGTGAGTCAGAACGCCTTTGACGGACACGGAAATTATTCCCTCGGGATTTCCGAGCAGATTATTTTCCCGGAGATCGATTTTGATAAGATTGAACGGGTATCCGGACTCAACGTGGCCATCATAACGACGGCCCGGACCGATGCGGAGGCCAAGGCCTTCCTCGCCAAATTCGGGATGCCCTTTAGAAAGTAGGAGCGAATGAGTTTTCGGACCCCGCAAGGCCCGGGATTCCGATTAAAAGGATCTATCAGGCAGGTCTGGTAAATCCGGAATAAGGAGTATACATGGCAAGAAAAGCGATGATTATAAAGGCGCTCAGGACGCCGAAATATAAAACCAGAAAAGTCAACCGGTGCCGGATTTGCGGCCGGGCCAGGGGATATTTGCGGAAATTTGAGATGTGCCGCCTTTGCTTCCGCAAACTTGCGAGCGAAGGACTTATTCCGGGCGTCACTAAATCAAGTTGGTAAGGTAGGAGAAGAGGATGAGCGTATCTGACCCCATAGCGGACATGTTGACGAAGATCCGAAATGCCGGGATGGCAAAACACGAGAAAGTTGATATCCCTACCTCCAAATTGAAACTTGAGATCGTAAAGATTCTAAAGACCGAAGGGTATATCAAGAACTTTAAAAAGGTGAACCTGAATGGAAACAACATCATCCGGGTTTTTATGAAATATGACGAGGAAACCGGACCGGTGATTCACGGTATCGAGAAGGTCTCGAAACCGGGCCGCCGGGTATATACGGGGTACAAAAAGATGCCGAGGGTTTATAACGGATACGGAACCTTGATCGTCTCTACCTCCCTGGGCGTTACTACCGGAAGAAAAGCCGCCGAAAAAAAGGTTGGCGGTGAAATTATCTGTACAGTCTGGTAAGGGGTTGTTATGTCGCGTGTCGGAAAAATACCGGTCAAGATTCCTCAGGGGGTAAAGGTTACCTTCCAGGATGAGATCATTACCGTGGAGGGGCCCAAGGGAAAACTGACCCAAAAGTACCATCCGGTCATTACCTTCCAAAGCGAAGGTGATACCATCGTCGTCTCCCGGCTTAATGAAGAAAAGCAAACCCGGGCTTACCACGGACTCTACCGGAACCTGCTGAACAACATGGTTGTCGGGGTTTCCTCGGGTTTCTCCAAAGCCCTGATCATCACCGGCGTCGGCTACCGGGCGGAGGTGCAGGGGAAACTCCTCTCCATGAACTTGGGGTACTCCAACGAAGTATATGTCGGAATCCCCGATGATATTACGGTGGTTTCCGAACCCAACGGCAAGGTCGTGATAAGCGGTATCGATAAACAGCGGGTGGGGGAATTCGCCTCCCAAATTCGGAAGCTCCGGCTCCCTGAGCCCTATAAGGGGAAGGGAATCCGGTATGAAGACGAGCAGATCAGAAGGAAAGTCGGAAAATCCGGCGTTAAATAGGATTTAACTATGCTGCGAAAAATGCTTGAGAAAGACAGAAAGCGGATAAAACGAAAAAACCATATCCGCAAGAGGGTTTCCGGCACGGCGGAACGGCCCCGGATGAGCGTCGTCCGGAGTAACCGCGCACTGTCCATACAGATCATCGACGATACCAAGGGGCATACCCTGGCTTCCGCTTCAACCCTGGAAAAGGAATTGAACTCCATAAAGCGGAATCTGGAGGGGGCCGGACAGTTGGGAGAGGTGCTTGGAAAGCGGCTCCTGGAGAAGAATATCACCTCGGTGGTTTTCGACAGGAATGGTTATTTGTATCATGGCCTGGTAAAAGCGATGGCCGACGGAGCCCGGAAAGCCGGGATCCGCTTCTAGGGGGCGGGATGGAACATTCACGGGAAAGATCTCGGGACCGGGATCGGGATAAAAATTCCCCGGAAAAAGAGAAGGAATTTGTCGAAAAGCTGGTAAAACTCAACCGGACCGCCAAGGTGGTCAAGGGGGGGCGCCGCTTTTCCTTCTCCGCGCTGACGGTGGTGGGGGATAGAAAGGGTCATGTGGGCTACGGCTTCGGCAAGGCCAACGATGTCTCCGAGGCAATCCGCAAGAGCATCGAAAAGGCCAAACGCAGCCTGATACGGCTGCCGGTTAAGAACGGGACCATTCCCCATGAGATCACCGGGATCTTCAAGTCCTCGGAGGTCCTCTTGAAACCCGCCTGCTCCGGCACGGGAATCATCGCGGGGGGTCCCATCCGGGCGATTATGGAAGCCGGGGGGGTCACGGACGTTCTTAGTAAATCCATCGGCGCGAAAAACCAGTACAATGTGGTAAAGGCCACCTTTGACTGCATCAGCCGGATGATGGATGCCAAGATCATCGCGAAAAACCGGGGTAAATCCCTGAAGGAACTGTGGGGGTAAGGAATGGCGCAGAAAATCAGAATCCGCCTTGTCCGGAGTACCATCGGGGTATTGCCCAAACACCGGGCCACCGTCCGGTCCCTGGGCTTGCGGAAAATCGGTTCCGTGAGGGAACAGGAGGCAAGCCCCGCCATCCTCGGGATGGTTAAGGCCGTATCCCACCTGGTTGCGGTGGAGGAGATAAGGTAATGCACGATTTTAATTTGCATGCCCCCGAGGGCGCCAATAAACGGAAACGGATCATCGGCCGGGGCCAGGGTTCCGGCCGGGGTACCACCGCCGGTAAGGGCAATAAGGGCCAGAAGGCCCGGTCGGGGGGGAAAACCTACATCGGCTTCGAGGGGGGGCAGATGCCCCTGTACCGGCGCCTGGCCCAGCGGGGGTTCTCCAATTACCCCTTTAAGAAGGTCTTTCAGGTGGTGAACCTGGGGCAAATCGAGAAGCGGTACGCCGACGGGGAGACCGTCGATCCGACGACCCTGGCGGAGAAGGGGCTGGTTAAGGGCGCCCTGCCGGTTAAGATCCTCGCCGACGGGGAATTCACCAGGAAGCTCTCCTTTAAGGTGGAGGCCCTCTCGGCATCCGCCCGGGAGAAGATTGAAAAAGCAGGCGGATCCATCAGCGGCGGAAGCCCTTCCCCCGAGGGGAAGGACGACGCGGCTCGTGGGTAATCGGCTGATAGTAGGAATATACCATGGCCAGTAATCCATTGATCGATAGCTTCAGGGTAAAGGAACTCAGGGAACGGCTTCTCTTTACGGCGTTGATGTTGATAATCTTCCGCCTGGGGGCGGTGCTTCCCATTCCGGGGATCAATGTCAGGGAACTCAACACCTATTTCCTTTCCCAACAGAATTCGGGAAACGCCATCGTCGATTACCTGGATTTCTTTGCCGGGGGGGCCTTTTCCAATTTTTCGGTCTTCATGTTGGGGATCATGCCCTATATCTCCATGTCGATCATCATGCAACTCCTCCTCATCGTTTTCCCCAGCCTCAAGAAGATCTCTGAGGAGGAGGGGGGGAAGAAGAAGATCCAGCGTTACCAGCGGATAGGGACCGTGGCGGTCTGCCTCATCCAGTCTTTCGCGGTAACCCAGTACGCCCAGAGCATTTCCCGGAGCGTGGAGAACCTCCTCAGCATGGGAATCGTCCCCTTCACCCTTATCGCCATGCTCACCGTTACCACCGGGACCATGTTCCTCATGTGGATGGGGGAACAGATTACCCGGCGGGGTATCGGAAACGGCATTTCCCTGCTGATCTTTGCGGGGATCGTGGCCCGGCTTCCCCAGGCCCTCTGGGAACTGGTCGGCAGGGTCCGGGCCGGGCAGCTCAATCCGGTGTTTGTGATCGTGGTCTTCATCATGTTTGTGGCGGTGGTCGCCCTGGTGGTCTTTGAACAGCAGGGCCAGCGGAAGATCCCCGTCCATTACGCCAAACGGGTGGTGGGCCGGAAGATGTACAGCGGGGCGAATACCTATATTCCCTTCAAGATTAACCCCTCGGGGGTTATTCCGGTCATCTTTGCCTCCTCCATCCTGACCTTTCCCCTCCAGATAGCCTCTACCGTGGGGGGGAACGTGTCCTGGCTTATGGCGGTTTCCCGGGCCCTGAATCCCCAGGGGCTTTTGTACACGAGCCTCTACGTCCTCCTGATCATCTTCTTTGCCTATTTCTATACCCAGGTCAGCCTGAATCCCATAGAAATCGCCAAGAATATCAGGGAAAACGGCGGTTCCATCCCGGGGATCCGGACGGAGCGGATCGAGGAGTACCTCACCAGGATATTGAACCGCATCGTGTTGCCCGGTTCCCTCTACCTGGCGATGATTGCGGTGCTTCCGACGATTATCCAGCGCCTCTTCGATTTTCCCTCGTCGATTTCGTATCTTATGGGGGGGACCTCCCTCCTGATCCTGGTGGGGGTTGATCTGGATACCATGAGCCAGGTGGAGGCTCTTTTGAAGATGCACTACCACGAGGGCTTAACCAAACGGGGCCGCCTCCGAAGCCGGAATCTATAGGTTTTGGGGGGAGGATGAGAAAGGCGGGCAAGGACGGGGTCCGGTTCTTGGAGGATGAGAAGGGGGGGGACCCCCCTTGGCGAATGAAAGAAAATTCGCTTTAATAAGAATTTAGTCCCGGGGTAGAAAAGCGGGATTTTTTGAGAGAGGGGGGGCAAATTTGTTTTTTTTGCCCCATATTGTTCATAATTAAGGGAGACAAGAGGATGAAAGTCCGGACAAGTGTTAAACCTATTTGCGATAAATGCAAGGTGATCAAACGAAACGGGATTATCCGTATTATTTGTAAGAATCCTAAGCATAAACAGAAGCAGGGTTAGGAGTCGTTATGGCGCGTCTAGCGGGGGTTGACCTCCCTAATAAGCATGTGAATATCGCCTTGACCTATATCTTCGGAATTGGCCGTTCCAGCGCCGATGAGATCTGCGTGAAGACCAAAATTGATCCCCAGCGGCTTATCAATGATCTGTCCCAGGAAGAGTTGAACGAACTCCGGCAGATCCTTGAGAACGACTATAAGATTGAAGGCCGGTTACGGACCGAAATCGCCCTGAACATTAAACGGCTTATGGATATCGGTTGTTATCGGGGATTGCGGCACCGTAAGGGCCTGCCCCTCCGGGGACAGCGGACCAGGACCAATGCCCGTACCCGGAAGGGCAAGAAAAAAACCGTGGCCGGCAAAAAGAAGTAAGCGGAGGATAGAGTGGCTGCCAATACGAAGAAACGGAAAGAAAAGAAGTCCGTATATGAAGGGAACGTATACATCCAGGCTACGTTCAATAATACGATAGTTACGATTACCGACCTGATGGGGAATGCCGTTTCCTGGGCGAGTTCCGGTGGTCTTGGGTTTCGGGGTGCGAAAAAATCAACCCCCTTTGCGGCACAGACCGTAACCGAAACCGCCGCCCAAAAGGCCTTACAGGTCGGCCTGCGGGAAGTGCATGTGTATGTCAAGGGACCGGGAATAGGGCGGGAATCGGCGATTCGCCAACTGGGAGCCCTGGGAATCAAGGTAAAATCGATCAACGATGTTACCCCGATTCCCCATAACGGCTGCAGGCCGCGGAAAACCAGGCGTATCTAAAAGGGGGAAGAATATATGGCAAGATATACCGGACCTGTTTGCCGATTGTGCCGGGCGGAGCAGAAAAAATTGATGCTCAAGGGGGATCGTTGTAAGAGCGATAAGTGCCCCATCAATAAAAAACGGCCCGCTCCGGGAAAGGATCCGAAGGCACGGCCCGGCAAGCGGTCGGATTATGGGTTTCAGTTGAGGGAAAAGCAGAAACTGAAACGGATATACGGAATGCAGGAAAAGCAATTCAGTCTTTTCTTTGACCGGGCCCTGCGGATGTCGGGGATCACCGGCGAAAATTTGTTTGTTCTGCTGGAACGCCGGCTTGATAATGTGGTGTATAGGCTGCGTTTCGCCGTAAGCCGGAGCCAGGCCCGGCAGATCGTCCTGCACGGACATATAGCGGTCAATGGCAAGAGGGTCAATGTTCCCTCCTATTTGGTACGTCCCGAAGATGTTATTGAAATTAAAGAACCCAGTAAAAATCTGGTGATCATCAAGGAAGCTTTGAAAGAATTCGGTAAATCCGGGGTTATGCCCTGGCTCCACCTCGATCCCGACGGGATGAAAGGGAAATTTCTTACCGCCCCTCGGCGGAGCGATATAACGGATCTTGCGGATATCAAAGAACAGATGATTGTTGAATTATATTCCAAATAAGGAGTCCCCATGGCCCGGAAGAACCTATTAATAGGATTCAAACGCCCCAAAGGTATCATCTATGAGTATGGTGAACTCAAGCCGAATTACGGGAAGTTCTCCGCCGCTCCCTTTGAACCGGGGTTTGGTACCACCGTGGGTAATACCTTGCGAAGGGTCCTCCTTTCCTCAATCCAGGGATATGCCATTACCGCCGTGAAGATTACCGCCTTCGATGCCGATGGAGGAGCCCACAGCATTTCCAGCGAATTTGAGACCATTCCCAATATCGTCGAGGATACCCTGGAGGTGATCAATAACCTCAAACAAATTCGGGTCAGGCTTCCCGATGATACGGATCAGGAACTGCTCTTGTATGAATGGACCGGCAAGAATGAAATAAAAAGCGATGATTTTGAACGCCCCGGACAGGTTGAAGTGCTCAGCAACGGACAGCACGTGATGACCCTGATGGATAATGCCCATGTGCAGCTCGAAATCCAGGTCGATCACGGCCGGGGCTATGTCCCTTCGGAGGTAAATGAGCGCTATGTGGAAGTCATCGGCACCATCCCCATGGATGCGATCTTCTCCCCGGTCAAGAAGGTCAAATTTACCGTCGAACCAACCCGGATCGGCCAGCGTAACGACTATGACAAACTGATCCTGGAAATTTGGACCGACGGAACCGTCAGGCCCGAAGACGCCCTGGCCCAGGCCGCTAAAATCGCCAAGGACCAGTTCTCCGTTTTTATCAATTTTGAAGAAAACAGCCTCGGCGTCGACGATGATATGGACGGGGAAGACGACCGGATCCGTCAGATCCTCAATACCCCGGTGGAAGAACTGGAATTGTCGGTCCGCTCCTCCAACTGTCTTAAAAACGCCAATATTAAGACCATCGGAGAATTGACCCGGAAAACCGAAGATGATATCGCCAAAACCCGCAACTTTGGGAAAAAATCCCTTCAGGAAATCAAGGAAAAACTCAAGGAATGGAATTTAAGCCTGGGGATAACCGATCTGAATGTTTTTAGAAACGTGGTAAAGGTTACTCCCCAAAAGGAAGAGGAAGATGAAGCATAAACGGGGCTTTAACCCCCTTGAACGGGCAGCGGCTCATCGTAAGGCCCTCCACCGCAATATGGTTACCTCCCTGTTCAGGTATGAACGGATCAGGACCACCAAGGCAAAGGCCCTGGCGGTCCGCCGGAGCGCCGAAAAACTCATTACCCGGGCAAAATCCGATTCGGTCCATAACCGGCGTATCGTTTCAAGCCGTCTCTACGATGAGGGCATGGTGGCGAAGCTCTTTACCACCATCGCCCCCCGGATGAAGGACCGCCCCGGGGGATATACCCGGATCATTAAGCTTGGAGAGCGGCCCGGAGACGCATCGGAAATGGTAATCCTCGAATTGGTGGATTACAAACTGGAAGATGACGGGGCCGATAAAAAGTCAAAGAAGGCCAAGGCGTCAAAAGATAAGGCCGCCAAGGGCGATAAGTAAAACCGGTAAACGGCATAAACTAACGAAGTGGGGAAGATACATGGCTAAAGCGCATAGAGGTAAGGGAATTCGAGAACTTTTTGCCCGGGGCCGCGGGGCATGCCCGGTCTGCAAACGGACCAACGTAAAGGTCCTCTACGAGCAGGACGCGGGGGGAGAAAAAGTTAAAATCTGTAAGACCTGCAAGGCCGCCATTAAACACGGCAAAAAAAGCGTATAACCCGGGCCTGATACGGGGGGCGGCAACGGGGGCCTCGGGGGGGCGGCAGACGGGAGTCCGCTTCCGGGGCCTGATACGGGTTGCGGCAGCGGGACGCCCGCCCTCAAGCCCCCCCCTCGGTCAGGGTCTGGATGCTGAATATCGCGGG
This sequence comes from Spirochaetaceae bacterium, assembly GCA_031288215.1. Lineage (GTDB taxonomy): Bacteria > Spirochaetota > Spirochaetia > Treponematales > Breznakiellaceae > JAIRMO01. Next base: position 21,750 of record JAITRV010000092.1, read on the forward strand.
AATCCCCTTGATGTTCTTGAGGACCCCTTTCAGGTCCCCCGGTTGTTCCAACTGCATGGTGAAGAAGGCGGTGAAATGATTGGTCCCCGTTTCTTCCAGCCGCCCCTCCAGGAGATGGCCCTGGTATTTCCGAATCGCCCCTTCAATTTCTGAAAAAAGATTCTCCGATTTTCGGGCCTCGATCTTAAAGCGTCTGACCAGGATGGATTGGGCGTTTTCCCATTCGGTTTCAATCTTCCGTTCCGCAAAGTCGGGAATGTTTGCCAGGTTGCTGCAATTCCTCCGGTGGACGATGATCCCCCGGCCCCGGGAAACATAGCCCACAATGGGGTCCCCCGTGACGGGCCTGCAGCACCGGGCGAAGCGGATCATCATGTTCTTTTCATCCTCCACCCGCACCTGGAGGATCGCCGGGTCCTGGATCTGCTGGATGACCCGGGTTCCCCCGGAGGCCGCCGGCGCCTCCGCCGGGGGATGCTCCGGCGGAGGGCTGATCTCGGCCTTCTTCTTTTTCGCCACCACGTTCTTTTCGATGATGATGGAATCGTCATTCTGCTGCAGCCAGGACCGGATCTTGCTGCGGGCCTTGGAGGTTCTCACCGCCCGCAGCCAGTTCACATGGGGATGGGCGTTGGGGGAGGTGAGGATCTCCACCACCTGGGTATTCTGCAGTTCCGAGGCCAGGGGCACGATGGATCCGTCCGCCTTGGCCCCCACGCAGTGCTCCCCGATGGCGGTGTGGATGTGGTAGGCAAAATCCAGGGGGGTCGCCCCCGAGGGGAGTTCTATCACCTTTCCCTGGGGGGTAAAAACGTAGATCGAATCCCGCAGGATTTCCCGTTTGATGTCCTCCAGAAAGGATTCCGAGGAGCCCCCGCCCCCTTCGGCGCCTTCCCCCTCCGCCAGCTTCCAGTCCTTGAGGCGGTTTACGATGGAGAGGTCCCCGGGCCGGATCAGTTCGTTGGTGCTGCCCTTCTTGTACAGCCAGTGGCTGGCGATGCCGTATTCGGCGATGTGGTGCATTTCCCAGGTACGGATCTGGATTTCCAGTGATTTTTCACCGGAATCCTCCGGGCCGGCAACGGCCATGACCGTGGTGTGGAGGCTCTGGTAGCCGTTTGACTTGGGCATGGCGATATAATCCTTGAAACGCCCCTCCAGGGGTTTCCAGAGGCGGTGGACCAGGCCCAGCAAGGTATAGCAGTTTTCGATGCTGTCGCAGAGGACCCGGATCCCAAAGAGATCATAGAGATCGTCGGTGCCCTTATTCCGCTTCCGCATCTTTTGGTAAATCGAATAGAAATGCTTCGCCCGGCTTTCCACCTCGATGGCGATCCCCGCGGAGGCCGCTTCCCTGAGTATGGTTTCCCGGATGGTATCGAGATACCGGGTCCGCTCCTCCTTTTTCAGCGCCACGATCTCTTTGATTTGGGCAAAAATTTCGCGGTTCAGGTGCTTGAGGGACAGGTCCTCCAGTTCCGCCTTGATCCAGGAAATACCCAGCCGGTCCGCCAGGGGTGCGTAGATATCCAGGCATTCCTGGGCCGCGGCCTTCCGCTGTTCCGGCCTGATCTCCCCCAGGGTCCGCAGGGTATGGAGCTTATCCGCCAGTTTAATGAAGATAACCCGGATATCCTCGACCATGGCGAAAAGCATCTTCCGGATGTTTTCCGCCTCCTGGACGGTCTTGCTCTTGGCGGAAAGGGCGGCAATCCGGGTAACCCCCCGGACCATGAGGGCGACCTCCGGCCCGAAGCGCTCCTCAATGGCCGGCAGCTCGGCGCTATTACGCTCCAGGGCCTCCTGGAGCAGGGCGGCGATGAGGGCGTCCGCGTCCAGGTTGAGCTCCGCCAGGATGGAGGCCGCCCCCAGGGGACGGGCCGGAACAACGGGAGCCGGTCCGGCCTTCGGGCCGGTATTCCCCTGCGGCGGCTGCCCCCAGGACAGGGCGCTGAGGATCCGCTCCTGTTCCTCCCGGCCGTAATGTCGAATCTTCTCCGTAAAATCCGCAATTAATTGGTCCATTTTTTATATCCGCTTATCGCCGGCGATCACCCGTTCCTGGCCGGCAAGGTCTTGATAGGTCCGGATATTCCGGTACCCCCTTTGGGAGAGTATCCCCGTAATGGCCGCCATTTGTCTAGGGTCCGCCTCAAGAAAAAGGCCCCCTCCGGCACTGAGGCGGTCCCAGGCGTCCCGGATGATCCGCCGGATGAGTTCCAGCCCCTCCTTGCCCCCGTCCAGGGCCAGTACCGGTTCCCGGCGGACCTCCCGGGGCAGGGAGGCCAGCTCCCCGGAGGGGATATAGGGGGGATTGGAGACGATGAGGTCGAAGCAGCCTGAAAGACCGGAAAGACCGGAAAGACCTGAAAGGTCTTCAAGGTCTTCAAGGTCTTCAAAAAGATCCCCCCGGATGAAGGCGATCCCCCCCCCGGCCGGCAGGAGCCGCTCCGCATTGCCCCGGGCAAGCGCCAGGGCTTCCGCCGAGATGTCCGAAGCCCAGACTTCCGTGCGGGGCCGCTCGTGTTTTATGGAAACCCCCACCGCCCCGGAACCGGTACAGAGGTCCAGGAGTGCGCAGCCCCCCCCGTACCGGCGGTCGACGGCTTCCAGGGCGGCCTCCACCAGGGTTTCCGTTTCGGGCCGGGGGACCAGCACCGCCGGGCCCACGGTAAAGGCCAGGCCCCGGAATTCCTTGTACCCCAGAATCCAGGCGACGCATTCCCCCTCCAGGCGCCGCTTGAGGGATGCGTTGAAGCGGGCCAGCTCGGCTTCACCGAGGGCTTCGGGCCCGGCCAGGACCAGGCCCGCCCGGTCCTTCCCCAGGATCTGTCCCAGGAGCAGGGCGGCGTCCAGGGAAGGGGTCTCGATGCCGGAAGAACGGAGCCGGGCCGCCCCCCGGACCAGGGCTTCCCCCACCGTCAGCGCCCGGTTCTCCTGCGGGTCCCCGGGGTCAAGCGAACTGCGGCTGGGAAGAGAGTTTGAGGGCGTCAAAGAGCTCCTCCGCGTCCCCCTGCATGATCAGATCCAGCTTGTAAAGGGTCAGGTTGATCCGGTGATCGGTCAGCCGGTTTTGGGGAAAATTGTAGGTCCTGATCCGCTCCGACCGGTCCCCGCTGCCCACCTGGTTTTTCCGGGCCTCAGCCCGTTCCGAATGGGCCTTGGCCGCTTCTATTTCGTAGACCCGGGCCCGGAGTATCCGCATGGCTTTGGCCTTGTTTTTAATCTGGCTTTTTTCGTCCTGGCAGTGGACCGTGATGCCGGAGGGGAGGTGGGTGATCCGTACCGCGGAGTCGGTGGTGTTGACGCACTGGCCGCCGGGGCCGCCCGCCCGCATCACGTCGATGCGCAGGTCTTCCTGGCGGATGTTCACTTCGGTCTCGTCGGCTTCGGGGAGGACGGCCACGGTGACGGCGGAGGTGTGGATGCGACCGGAGGCTTCGGTGGCGGGGACCCGCTGTACCCGGTGGACCCCGGACTCGTAGCGGAGGTTTTCGTAGACATTGCCACCGCTGATGGAGAAGACGATCTCCTTAAGGCCCCCTAGTTCGGTCTCGTTGGAACTCATGATTTCGAACTTCCAGCCCTTGGTTTCGGCAAAACGAGAGTACATACGGAACAGGTCCGCCGCGAACAGGGCGGCCTCGTCCCCGCCGGTACCGGCCCGAATCTCCATGATGATGTTTTTCTCGTCCAGCGGGTCCCGGGGGATAAGGAGGAACTTGAGTCGGTCTTCCGCATCCTTGATGCGGGTCTCCAAGTCCCTCAGTTCCTCCCTGGCCAGCTCCCGCATCTCCGGGTCCTTTTCTTCGGCGATAAGGGCCTTGGCGTCCCGGGCCTGGCCGGAAAGGCCCTCGATCTCCTCCTGGGCCGCGGCAATGTCGCTGAGCTGGGAGTACTCCCGCATCAGGTCCCGGTACTTGTTCTGGTTTTTCACCAGCTCCGGGTCCTGGATAAGGCCCCCCAGTTCTTTATAACGTTCCAAAAGGGAATGTAGGCGTTCGTTCATTGCTCGATTGATGCTCCTGGTTTTAGTTTACCGTGAAACGGCGTGGGAGCGCCAGTATGGGGGATTTGGCCCTTCAAACGGGGGTAACGGAGCTCATCGAAAGGCGTTTGACACAGGCGGTAAAAGAGATAAAATTGGATATTCATGCGGCAAACGGGCAGGTTTCGGGAGTCCTGATGCGGGGGTCCCTAGCAGCCAGTTGCACTAGTTGAAAAAGGGGGAACAATGAAAATCGGCGTTAAACTGGTACTAACCATCAGTATCTTCAACATCATCGGCATCGGTATTCTGTCCAGTGTTACCCTGCTCGGATCGCGGCGGGAAATAGGCCGTCTGGCCGATAGCCAGGCGCACGATATCGCGCTTAAGAGCAGTGAAGAAATAAAGAACTGGTTTGCTGAATATATGAACGCGGTGCGGGTTATCGCGAACATAATGGAGGGCTATAAAGAAATAGCGGCCCCGGAACGAAGGGCGCATTTCAACATGATTATGGGGCAGGTGCTTGCCTCGTATCCCCGGCTGGGCAGCGTTTACGCAAACTGGTCGCCAAACGGGCTTGACGGTATGGACGCGGAGTACGCGAACACCCCCGGAACGGATGAGACCGGGCGCTATATATCCGCCTGGGTCAGGCCCACTGTTGATGGTGAATTGCTGCTGACCGCCATAGAGGGTTTTAGTTGGGAGCTGATCACGCAACTGCCGGGTTTTAATTCGGAGTACATACTCGATCCCGCGGGCTACGAGACAGAAGGTGTGCCGTATTTAATTGCGAATATGGGTGTTCCCGTAAAGGATAGTGATACCGGCGCGATCGTAGGACTGGTGGGGGCCACGCTTGAACTGCCAACAATACAATCCATTGCTGGTGAAATTAAACCGTTTGGTGACGGGTACGTGCTGGTGTTCAGCAGTGGCGGTATTGTCGCCGCGCACACCGACGAGGAACGGCTTGGAAAGGACATGCGGGAGTCGGAGGGTGACACCTTTGGGCCCTTCCTCGATACCATGGTTACGGCGGTTACCTCGGGAACCGCCGCCTCCTTTTCGTACCGTCCTCCGCATTCGGATACCATCATTCAATACTATTCGGTGCCGTTTACCATCGGTAATTCGTCGACGCCCTGGACTCTGGTAGTCGGGGTTTCCCGCGGCACGATCATGGCGCCGGTTTACCGGATGCTGTTTATCTGCGTTATCATCGGGCTTGTTGCCATTATCCTGATATCGGTGGGGGTTATCTTTGCCGCCCGTTCCATAAGCCGTCCCATTGCCTACACGATGACTATCCTTAAAGATATTGCCGAAGGAGACTTGACCAAAGAGGTCGCCGTGCGTTCCCACGACGAACTGGGTGATCTTGCCCGTTACCTGAACTTTACGGTGGACAAGATCAAAAACCTTGTTGTGGCTATCAGGAACGAGGCGGACGTGCTGTCGCAGACCGGTACGGAGCTTGCGGGGAATGTTACGGAAACCGCCACATCCATCAACACGATAACTGTGAACATTCAGGGCATCACGTCCCGGAGCGGAGAACAGGCGGTCAGCGTCAAAGAGACCGGAAAGATCATGGAAGAGGTCGTGAAAAATATTGAGGCCCTAAACGAGCAGATACAAAAGCAGACGGACCGTGTAAACCAATCGTCTTCTGCCGTGGAGGAGATGCTGGCGAATATCCAGAGTGTCACCCGAACGCTTATGCACAGTGAGGGGAATATAACCGGACTTGCGGAAGCTTCCGAGATTGGGCGGAGCGGCTTGGAGGAAGTGTCGAGGGATATTCAGGAGATCGAGAAGGAATCGGCGGGACTTTTGGAGATCAATTCGGTGATGGAAAACATAGCAAGCCAGACGAATCTGTTGAGCATGAACGCGGCGATAGAGGCGGCCCACGCGGGAGAGGCGGGCAAGGGCTTTGCGGTGGTGGCGGACGAGATACGGAAACTGGCGGTGTCATCATCGGAACAATCGAAGACGATAAGCGGCGTGTTGAAAAAGATAAAAGACTCCATCGACAAGATAACGAAGTCAACGGAGGGGGTACTGCTGAAATTCGAGGCGATAAGCAACGGGGTAAAGACCGTAACGGAGCAGGAATCGAACGTTCGTAGCGCAATGGAGGAGCAGGACGCGGGGAGCAAGAGTATCCTGGAATCGATAAGCAGCCTGAACGAGATAACCGGTGAAGTTGCCAGGAGCGCCCAGGCCATGGAGGGCAGGAGCCAGGAGGTTATTGTGGGGAGCCAAGGGCTGGAACTAATCACGAAGGAGATAAGCGGGGGCATGCAGCAGATGGCGGCCGAAGCTGAGCAGATACGAAACGCGGTAAAGCGGGTAGACGATATAAGCGTTTACAACACGACACAGATAGAGACGCTTGTCGGCGAGATCTCGCGGTTCAAGGTGGGGTGAACCGCAGCCCCGTGATGACGCGGTGGAAGTACGGCGCGGCTTGCCCGAAGGCCTGTTCGGGACAAAATCCGGCTGTTCCAGTATAATTTCTTCTATGCCCCCCCTATTGGACATGGCGGAGAGAGTTAAAGGCAGGGCCGCCAGGTTGTTTTCCGGCCTGGATCCGGGAAGTTTCCTTCGTGCGGCGCAGGATCGCCTGAGGAACCTGGCCCGCCGGGCGGCGGAGCTGATAAGGGGCCGGGGGGAACGGCTGTGGGCTGTGCTTCCCGCCTCGGTTCGTGAGAAACTCCCCTGGCTGGAGGGAAGGCTTGGCTTTACGCTTGTCGGCCTGGTCCTGCTGGTGCTTATCCTTTTTGCGCTCATCATTGCCGCGGGAAGGCCGGCGGCGAAACAGCCGGCGGCGGCTGTATTTAGATCGGTGACGATACCCCCGGAGGATCTGTTTTTGCCGGAAGAGCCGGATTTTCTTCCCCCCGTGATCCTGGAGCGGGAACAACGGGACGCCTGGACAGTGGATGATGCGGAATCCTATTGGTACGACCCTCTGGAACCGGGTGAGGCGGAATGGCGGGAGCGGGTGGAACAGGTTATTGATGATCTTTTGGAGCGGGTACCTTGAATAACGATACATTTTTCCGGGCTGCTAAATCCAAGGCAGCTTTCCCCAAAATTAAAACTGTGGGGAAGCCTTGTTGTTCTTTGCTTTTCCCGGTCGCGGTGTTGTTTGTATACTCCTGCCTCAGCGGCCCCGAAACCATTCCGACTCCCCATCCCGGACTGATCGGCTTTCCTGAACAAGCCGCCCAGGATACGACGGCTGAAAACCTGCCGGCTGAAGATCCGACGGATGTAAATCCGACGGAGCCCATGCCGGAGGAAGCTCAAACATCTCCCACAGGTGCTTTAGAGTCTGATGAACCCGAGCCTGAGCCGGTGCCCGAGCCTGAGCCCGAGCCTGAGCCGGTGCCCGAACCGGTGCCCGAACCCGAACCCGAACCCGAGCCTGAGCCGGTGCCCGAGCCTGAGCCGGTGCCCGAGCCGGAACCCGAGCCGGTGCCTGAACCCGAGCCGGTGCCCGAACCTGAGTCGGAACCGGAACCCGAACCGGAACCCGAGCCTGAGCCGGAACCGGAGCCGGAAATTGAGATCAGGTATGAACCTGAGTTTGAACTTGAATCTGAATCACTTGAATCGGAAGATGTGCTGACGGAGGCTGTCCTCTATGACATGGAGGAGCCCCTTCCCGAAGAGAGGGCCGAGGCTTTGCTGCCACCCGGTGTTTTCCGGGATGAGGAGGAAGTCCTGCTTCCCGAACCGTTTATCGACTTTGCCGAATCCCTGGTGGAGCCCCAGCCCCCACAGGAGGAGCCCCTTAGATCTGCGCTGCCTGAGCCTCTGGCCCCCTACTTGCCCGAGCCTCCGGCGGAGATCCCGGTGATGGCAGAACCTCCGGCCCCTGTTCAACCGGAAGCCGCCCCGTCCCCTATTACTGTGGCCCCCGCCCCTGAACCTGCTGTGGTTCCCATTCCAGTCCCTGCCCCCATTCCTGAACCTATGGCCGGGCCTGTTGCCGAGCCCGTGACCCCTGTGGTTCCCCCGGTGGCTACTCCACTGGTACCGGAAACCGTGCCCCCCTTCATCCGGCCTGCCGAGGAGGAGACGCCCCCCCTGACCCGGGAGCCTGCCCCCCGGCAGGTCCTGCCCGAATCCCCTGCCTATACTCCGCCCGATATCGGGGAACAGGGGATGAACTTTTCCCGGGTGGTCCGGGCAACGGTGGGACAGTTAGTGGAGGTACCCTTCCGGGGTAACGGCTGGGTGTACCTGGGTGAACTGGGATCCCGTCCGGGCATTGTTTACAATTCGCGGCGCCTTGATTCGGAGGGGCAGAGCTTTGTGTTCCGTGTGGAGGCAGCGGGGATCTACGGGCTGAAATTCTACAAGCAAGACTTTATCCGCGACTATATTTTGAATGACTATGTCCAGGTTGTTGCCAGTGATCCGCCGGAGGCTGCCGCTACGGGCTGGTTTAACCCGGCCATTGACCGGGGCCGGGTGGTGGCGGAACCCCGCTGGCCCAGCGCCCTTGAGGAGGCGGAACTTATCAGCCGGGCCTCCGGGGTAGAGACTAGCCCCACTGCCTCACAGACCACGGAAAGGCCGCTTGAGGCCACAGGGGTTGGGCCCTTGGTATCGGGGGGGCCGGGCACCCAGCCCCAGACCGGCCAAACCGGGACCACCCAGGCCGGGGCCACGGTACAAGGTGGAACCACGGTACAAGGTGGAACCACGGCACAGGGTGGAACCACGGTGCCGAGGGGAACCGCGACGCAAGGTGCCGCCCAGGCTGGGACTACCCAGGCTGGGGCCGCTGCCCCGGCCCGGGAAACCACGCGGTCCGCGGTGTCCGACGCGGGGGTGGTCCCCGTCGAGAGCGCCGCCATATCCCCAGCGCCTCAAGGGCCGGTGGAATCGTCCGGCGCGGCGAGCCCCGGTACGGCGGGGTCCGGTGCAGCAAACGCCCAGGTGGAGCTGTCGCCGGGCGACTACCTGGATTCGGCACGGAGGGAGTACGATGCCGGTCGTGTGGCAACGGCCCTGGCGATTCTGGATCAGTTCCGGGAACGTTACCCTTCGGGCAGTGACGAGGCCTGGTGGCTCTACGGCCAGCTTTACGAGGCCAGCGGTCCCTCCAGGGATATCCGTACCGCGCTGGATTACTACCGCCGCCTTGTCCAGGAGTATCCCCAAAGCCGCCGCTACGACGAGGCCCGCCGGCGCATAGCCTACCTGGAGCGGTACTACATCAACATC
>JAITRV010000143.1 GCA_031288215.1 Spirochaetaceae bacterium
AATACCCCGGGCGACCCCTTTTGAGCAGAGGAACCAGTTATGCCGTAGGCATCAAGAGCAACGTCGCGAACAGGGGGCGACCGGGGTATTTCCCTGACAGGACCCCCCCCGCAGATCTCTCTTGTACCGGCCCATGCCGGCCCGTACCGGTGAGGACCAGGCAGGGGTATCCCCGGCGGGCAATTGTCAAGTGTATCATTTTGGGGAATAATAAAAAGACCGGATGCTGTGGATAACCGGTACAGAAATCATAGTTGAGGAGACCCCATGCCGGACACTTGCCTTTCCAAACTTGAGTCTTCCCCTGCTGAACCTGTTGTCAGAAGGGTCTATGTTGAAAAACGCCCGCTCTTCGATGGGGAAGCCCGGCGTTTACAGGCGGAGCTGGCCGATTTCCTGGGCCGCCGCTACCCCTGCCTGGCCGCCCTCAAGACCCTGCGGATCCTCCGCCGCTACGACGTGGCCGGGCTTTCGGAAGCCCAGTTCCGCCGGGCCGTGAAGACGGTCTTTTCCGAACCCCCGTGCGACCGGGTCTTCTACGGCCGCCTCCCGGCGGGGGAAGGGGACCGGTATTTCGGGATCGAGTACCTTCCGGGGCAATACGACCAGCGGTCGGATTCGGCGGAACAATGCGCGGAACTGGTCCTGTCCGTCAAGCCCCGGGTCAGGAGCGCCAGCGTCTATATCTTTGAGGCCTCCGCCGAAGCCCCCCTTGAAGACGCCGCCCTGGAAGCGGTCAAGCGCTACCTGATAAACCCCGTTGATTCCCGGGAATCCGCGGATTTTTGGGAATTCGCGGATTCCTCATCCGGCGGAATGTCCGCCTCCCCGGAGAAGGGGGAGCCGGAGGCCGGGGATACCGGGGAGATCCACGTAATCCGCTTCTTTTCCTCCCCCTCCGGGCCGGAGGCGGCGCGCTTAATCGGCGAATACGGCCTGGCCATGTCGGCGGAGGACCTCGCCTGCTGCCGGGCCTATTTTGCCGGAGAGGGCCGGGACCCGACGGTGGCGGAATTGCGGGTCCTGGACACCTACTGGTCCGATCATTGCCGGCACACCACCTTTAACACCGAATTGCGCTTCCCGGAGATTGCGGCCCCTGCTCCCCGGGGGCAGGCCCTCCGGAAGGCCCTGGACCGCTACGAGGCTGCCCGGCGGGAGGTCTACGGCAATGCCGCGGCGGAAAAGAAGCGGACCCTCATGGACCTGGCCACCATCGGCGCCAAGGTCCTGAAAAAGCGGGGCCTCCTCCCGGACCTGGACGAATCGGCGGAAATCAACGCCTGTTCCATCCGCATCCGCGCCGAGTTTGACGACGGTTCCTCGGAACCCTGGCTGCTCCTCTTTAAGAACGAAACCCACAACCACCCCACCGAAATAGAGCCCTTCGGCGGGGCGGCCACCTGCCTGGGGGGGGCAATCCGGGACCCCCTGGCGGGGCGGGCCTACGTGTACCAGGCCCTGCGGGTCTCCGGCGGCGGCGATCCCCGGCAGGGCCTGGAGGAAACCCTGCCGGGGAAGCTCCCCCAGGTGAAGATAGCCCGGGAGTCCGCGGCGGGCTTCTCCTCCTACGGCAACCAGATCGGCCTTGCCACGGGGCAGGTGGCGGAATTCTACCACCGCGGCTTCATCGCCAAGCGGCTGGAACTGGGGGCGGTCATGGGGGCGGTCCCCGAAGCCTGGGTGCGCCGGGAGGAGCCCCAACCGGGGGACCTGGTCCTCCTGGTGGGGGGCAAGACCGGCCGGGACGGCATCGGGGGGGCCACGGGTTCCTCCAAGGCCCACACCGGGGAATCGGTGGAAACCTCCGGGGCGGAGGTCCAGAAGGGGAACGCCGTGGAGGAGCGGAAACTCCAGCGCCTCTTCCGGAACCCCGCGTTTACCCGGCTCATCAAGCGGTGCAACGATTTCGGCGCCGGGGGCGTTGCGGTGGCGGTGGGGGAACTGGCCGCGGGGCTCGACATAGACCTGGACCGGATCCCTAAGAAATACTCAGGCCTTGACGGCACGGAGCTGGCGATCTCCGAATCCCAGGAGCGGATGGCGGTGGTCGCCGCCCCCGAACACGGCGAGGCCCTGATCCGCCTCGCCGCGGCGGAGAACCTCGACGCGGTGGTCATCGCCCGGGTTTCCGGCGCCGCGGAAAGCCGGCTCCGCATGACCTGGCGGGGCAAGACTATCGTGGACCTTTCCCGGTCCTTCCTCTCCTCCAACGGCGCCCCCCGCTCCGCCCCGGTGCGCTTCCCCGCCCCGGAAGCGTCCGGCGGCCCGGAGGATGCGGGGGAGCAGCCGGCGACGTCTTCCCCTCAAACCCTCCTGGAGGGCCTGGAAAAGGAACTCTCCTCCCTCCGCAGCGGAAGCCGCCGGGGCCTCCGGGAGCGCTTCGACGGCTCCATCGGGGCGGCCTCGGTGCTTTTCCCCTGGGGGGGCAGCACCCAGGGCACCCCCGAATGCGGCATGGCGGCCCTCCTCCCCTGCCGGGAAAAACAGTGCCGCACCGCCGGCATCATGACCTTCGGCTACGACCCGGATTTGGCCGAGGCCGACCCCTACCAGGGGGCCAAGGGCGCCGTCCGGGAGGCCCTGGCCAAATTCGCCTGCCTGGGGGGGAACCCCTGGAAGGCCCGGCTCTCTTTTCAGGAATATTTCGAGCGGATGGAAGGCGATGCCTGGGCAAAGCCCGCGGCGGCTCTCCTGGGCGCCCTGGAGGCCCAACTCCGGCTGGGAGTCCCCGCTATCGGGGGAAAGGATTCCATGTCCGGCACCTACCGCACCGCCGACGGCGATATCTCGGCGCCCCCCACCCTGGTTGCCTTTGCCGCGGGAAGCGCCGATGGGGAGCAGATCCGGTCCGGCGCCCTGGAAGGCCGGGGGGGGAACCCCGTCATCCTCCTG
>JAITRV010000242.1 GCA_031288215.1 Spirochaetaceae bacterium
TGCCGCTTGGGCGCCTTCCGGTTGGGCCGCCGGGTTCCCTTTTTGAAAAAAATCAAAAAAACGCGATCTTTCGCTTTACAGATTCCGTTATATGGGGTATTATTGTGGTAACGTTTGCACTTATGTGCCGGAAGAGGGTTCATTTTTTTGAAGGTGTTTCCGGGAATGAAAGAATATCGATGACAAGGAGTATATGCTATGGCAGAACAATTGCGCATAGGCGTTATCGGCGCGGGCCGGATCGGGAAGATCCATGGGGAAAATATCGCCCGGTCCATCCCCCAGGCCCGTCTTGAAGGGCTCGCGGACATTAAGCTCTCCGCCGAACAGGATGCCTGGGCCCGCCGGCTCGGAGCCCGGCTCGTTTCCAAAGACCCCGGGGACCTCCTCTCCGATCCGGCCATCGACGCGGTGGTCGTCTGTAGTTCCACCGATACCCATGCGGACCTGGTCATTGCCGCCGCGGAGGCGGGAAAGCAGATCTTCTGCGAGAAGCCGGTGGATCTTTCGGTTCCCAAGGTCAAGGCGGCCCTGGCGGCGGCGAAAAAGGCCGGGGTAAAGCTCCAGATCGGCTTTAACCGCCGCTTCGATCACAACTTCCGGCGGATCCGGGAGTACACCCTGGCCGGGGAAATCGGCGCGGTCCAGCTGGTCAAGATCAGCTCCCGGGACCCCGCCCCCCCGCCTCCGGCATACGTGGCGGTTTCCGGGGGGATCTTCCTGGATATGATGATCCACGACTTTGACATGGCCCGGTTCCAGGCGGGCAGCGAGATCACCGAAGTCTACGCCGCCGGGGCGGTCCTGGTGGACCCGGAAATCGGCAAGGCCGGGGACGTGGATACCGCCATGGTTACCCTGCGCTTCGCCAACGGGGCCATCGGCGTTATCGACAACTCCCGGAAGGCGGTGTACGGCTACGATCAGCGGGTGGAGGTGTTCGGTTCCAAGGGGGCGGCCCTGGCGGAAAACGACCTCCCCAATACGGTGAAGCTCTATTCCGAAACGGCGGTCCGGGGGGAAAAGCCCCTGTACTTCTTCCTGGAGCGCTACAAGGGGGCTTTTGTGGATGAAATGGCCGCCTTTGCCGACGCGGTCCTTCAGGACAAACCCGTCGCGGTGAGCGGGGAGGACGGTCTTGAGGATATGTACGCGGCCCTGGCGGCGGGAAAATCCCTGAAGGAAAAACGGCCCGTTTCGATAGACGACGTGCGGATATAACGATACAAGGACGAGGAGGAAGATTATGCAGATACCCCATAAGGTTCCCTTTTGCCGGGGCTATACCCCCCTGGTTACCCGGAGCGGCGCTACCGCGGATATGTTGATGGATTTCGGCGTGCTCAGCCTGCTGCCCGGAGAGTGCTGGGAACAGGCGAGTGAAACCGATGAGCAGTGTTTCCTCCTGGCCCGGGGAAGCGCGGGCATCACCTGGATGGTCCATTCGGCGGGACCGGGTCCCGTCAACGCGGATGTTTCCCGGACGGATCTGTTCGACCATGGCCCCTGGTGCCTTTCCGTTCCCAAGCGGACCAGGGTGGTGATCCAGGCGGGGCCGGAGGGGGCGGAATGGTTTTATACCGCCACGGATAACCCCCGGCGGTTCACGGCGAAACTCTACACCCCCGAGGAATGCCGGAGCGAGTTCCGGGGCGAGGGGACCATGCGGGAAACCTCCACCCGGATCGTCAGGACCATCTTCGACGACACCAACCGGAGCGAATCCAACCTGGTCATCGGGGAGGTCATCGGCCTTCCGGGGAAATGGTCCAGCTATCCCCCCCATCACCACCCCCAGCCGGAGATCTACCACTACCGCTTCCTTCCCGGCCAGGGTTTCGGCCTCACCGCCATCGGGGATACCCCCTATATCATCCGGGATAAGGACACGATCCTCATCCGGGAAGGGGAAGTGCACCCCCAGGTCACCGCCCCGGGCTATGCCATGTGGTATCTCTGGGTGATCCGCCACCTTGAGGGCGCCCATTACGGAAGCGCCACGGACACCCCGATCTTTATCGACAAGCATACATGGGTGATAGGGGACGAACAGAAAATTTGGCAACCGAAAAGAGATTAGAGATTTTTTAGAGATTTTTTTTAGAGATTTTATTGAGGAGATTTATGATGGGAAAGACGATACGGCTTACTATGGCCCAGGCCCTGCTGCGGTTTCTGGATAATCAGTACCTGGAAGCGGACGGGGAAGAGAGCAAATTGGTGACCGGGGTCTTCGGGATCTTCGGCCACGGGGTGGTGGTCGGCCTCGGGGAAGCCCTGGCGGCGGGGGACCACGGGCTCCGGTTCTACCAGGCAAAGAACGAACAGGGGGCGGGCCACGCGGCCATGGGATACGCCAAACAGAACAACCGCCGGAAGATGATGGCGGTGTGCAGTTCCATCGGCCCCGGGGCCCTGAACATGGTACCCGCCGCGGGGACCGCCACGGTGAACCGGATTCCGGTGCTGTTCCTCCCCGGGGACGCCTTCGCCTGCCGGCAGCCCGACCCGGTGCTCCAGCAGGTGGAGCTTCCCCAGGACTACACCAACACCGCAAGCGACGCCTTCCGGGCGGTGAGCCGCTACTGGGACCGGGTCAACCGGCCGGAACAGCTCATGAGCGCCATGATCAACGCCTTCCGGGTCCTCACGGACCCCGCGGAAACCGGGGCGGTGACGGTTTCCCTCCCCCAGGACGTGCAGGGGGAGGCCTACGACTACCCCGAGGAATTCCTGGCCAAGCGGGTCCACCACCTGGAGCGGCGGATCCCCACGGCCGGCCAGATCAGCCGGGCAGCGGCGATGCTCAGGGCCGCCAAAAAGCCCCTGGTGATCTGCGGCGGGGGAGCGCGCTTCTCCGGCGCCGGGGCGGAACTGGAACAGTTCTGCCAAACCTGCCACATCCCCTTTGCCGAGACCCAGGCGGGGAAGGGGGTGATCCCCTGGGACAACCCCTACAACCTTTCCGGTATCGGCACGACCGGGAGCCTCGCGGCCAATAAAATCGCCAAGGAGGCGGACCTCGTCATCGCCGTCGGGACCCGCCTCGGGGACTTTACCACCTGTTCCAAGTGGCTTTTCCAAAACCCCGGCGCCCGGATCCTGGGGATCAACGTCGCCCCCTTCGACGCCTACAAGATGAACGCCGAACCCATCGTCGCCGACGCCAAGCTCACCCTGGCGGCCCTCACCGCCGCGGCGCCCTCTTACCGCTCCCAATGGGGGGACCGGATCGCGGCGGTCCGGGAGGAGTGGAAGGCCGAGGTGGACCGCCTCTACCACGAGGAGGCCGGGCCGGGGGCTTTTGGTCCCACGATTTCCCAGGCCCGGGTCCTGGGGGAACTCAACGACCGGCTCCTCCCCCCCGAGGCCATCGCCGTGTCCGGTTCGGGGTCCATTCCCAGCGACATGCAGCGGGTCTGGCGGGTCCGCGCTCCCGGGACCTACCACATGGAATACGGCTTCTCCTGCATGGGCTACGAGATCGCCGCGGCCCTGGGGGTCAAGATCGCCCGGCCGGATACGGAGGTGGTGGCCATTGTCGGCGACGGGGCCTATACCATGCTCCACACGGAACTCTTGACCGCGGTTCAGGAGGGGAAGAAGATCATCGTCGTGGTCCTGGACAACGCGGGCTTCCACTGCATCGACAACCTCCAGCATAGCCAGGGCATCGTCCACTTCGGGAACGAGTGGAACACCCGGGACGAGGCCAGCGGCCGCCTGGAAGGGAAGCCGGTGCAGGTGGACTACGCCAAAAACGCCGAAAGCTGGGGCGCCCTGGGGCTCAGGGCCCGGACGGTGGAGGAACTGGCTCGGGCGGTACAGGAAGCCCTGGCCGCCAAGGGGCCGGTCCTGATCGACGTCAAGGTCAGCCCCAAGTCCATGACCGGCGGCTACGAGAACTGGTGGCGGGTCGGCACCGCCCAGGTATCAAGCAACGGCGAGGTGGTCAAGGCCGCCCAGGCAATGGCGGCGGAAGTCGCCAAGGCCCGTAAGTTCTAATAGGGGGGCTCCGCCCCCACACCCCCGCCGGGGGGCCCTCGGCCCCCCGGACCCCCCGTTGAAACGGGTAGTGCGGAGACCCCTGGAAAAAAGGTGTTACTATGAAAGAAGAGAAGATTATGTTAGGTATCGCCCCTATCGGGTGGACCAATGACGACCTCCCCGAACTGGGAGGGGAAATCCCCTTTGAGCAGTGCGTCAGCGAAATGGCCCTGGCGGGCTTCAAGGGGAGCGAGGTGGGGAACAAGTACCCCAAAGACCCGGCGCTTCTGAACCGGGCCCTGGGTCTCCGGGGCCTCACGATCTGTAACGCCTGGTTCAGTTCCTTCCTGACCACCGCACCCTATGAGGAGGTGGAGGCGGCCTTCATCAAACACCGGGACTTCCTCTACGCCGTAGGGGCCCGGGTCATCGGCGCCGCCGAGCAGGGCCACTCGATTCAGGGCCTGGAAAAGCCCATCTTTGACGAGAAGCCCGTCTTCACCGACGCGGAATGGGGCCGGCTCTGCGAGGGCCTGAACAAGCTGGGGAAACGGGCCGCGGAAAAGGGGATGAAGCTCACCTACCACCACCACATGGGCACCGGGGTCCAGACCGCCGGCGAAATCGACCGGCTCATGGAGAACACCGACGGCGCCCTGCTGTCCCTCCTCTACGATACGGGGCACCTGGTCTTCTCCGGGGAAGACCACCTGAAGGTCCTGTCCAAGTGGATAGGCCGTATCGGCCACGTCCACCTCAAGGATATGCGGCCGGCGATCCGGGAACGGGCGGTCCGGGAAAAATGGTCCTTCCTCACCGCGGTTAAATCGGGGGTCTTTACCGTGCCCGGAGACGGGAGCGTCGACTTTGAACCCATTTTCAAGGCCCTGAAAGACGCCGGCTACGAAGGCTGGTGGGTGGTGGAGGCCGAACAGGACCCCGCCAAGGCCAACCCCCTGGAATACGCCGTCAAGGCCCGCGCCTATATCAGAGAAAAAGCCGGCATATAACAAGGAGGAAAGAGCAAGGAGTTAAGAACGAGGAGTTAGGAGGGAGGAGGGAGAAGGGAGGAGCGAGGAGCGAGGAGCGCGATCTTCACTTCTCCCTATTACCTCCTTCTTGCTTTGGTTTGCAGGAGAAAGGGAGGATGGTTGTTTTTATGGAAGAATTTGTTTTGACGATGAGCAATATCACCAAATCCTTCTCGGGGAACGAGGTGTTACATGCGGTGTCCTTTGACCTGAACGCGGGGGAAGTGCATACCCTCATGGGGGAAAACGGTTCGGGGAAATCGACGCTGATGAAGATCCTCATGGGGATATACCAGCGGGATCAGGGAACCATCAGGCTCTTCGGGGAGGACGTGGCCTTCTCCACCTCCGCCCAGGCCCTGGAACACGGAATCGCCATGATACACCAGGAGCTTTCCCCGGTGCTGGACATGGAGATTTCGGAGAACATCTTTATCGGCAGGGAAATCCGGGACCGCTCCGGGCTTCTGGTGAATATCCGGGAAAGCCGGCGCCGGGCGGCGGAATTGCTGGCCCAATTCAGCCTTCATCTTGACCCCGCGGCAAAGATGCGCTCCCTCAGCGTCGGCCAATGCCAGCTTATCGAGATTATCAAGGCCATCTCCTGCAACGCCAAGATCATCATCATGGACGAACCGACCTCGGCCATTACGGAGAAGGAAGCGGAACTCCTCTTTGAACAGATCCGCCGGCTCCGCGCCCAGGGGGTTTCTATCATCTACATCTCCCACAAGATGGAAGAGATATTCAAAATATCCGACCGCATCACGGTGCTGCGGGACGGGAATTATATCGGCACCCGGAAGGCCGCGGACCTCGATACCGGGGAGCTTATCAAGATGATGGTGGGCCGGGAGCTCTCCGATATATTCCCGAAAAAAACCGTTCCCCGGGGAGAAGTGGTGCTGCGGGCCCGGAACATATCCCTGGGAAACCGGGTGAAAGGGGTCGGCTTTGACCTGTGCCGGGGGGAAATCCTGGGTATCGCGGGGCTTGTGGGCGCCGGCAGGAGTGAACTGGTGGAAAGCATCTTCGGATTACGGAAAAAAGACGGCGGCGCGGTGGAAATAAAGGGCCGCCCGGCGTCTATCCGCCGCCCCGCCGACGCCATCAGGCAGAACATCGCCCTTATCACCGAAGACCGGAAGATGACGGGCCTCAATTTACGGACCTCCATCAGCAATAACATCACCATCGTCTCGATAAAGAACCTTACCGCCCACGGGCTCTTGAACCGGAGACGGGAACAGGACTGCGCGGTTTCTTTCGTGGACAAGCTGCGGATCAAGGCGCCGGGAATCGCTTCCCAGACCCTGTCCCTCAGCGGCGGCAACCAGCAGAAGGTGGTGATTGCCAAGTGGCTGGTGGGGGACCCCGACATCATCATCATGGATGAGCCCACCCGGGGCATCGACGTGGGGGCCAAACGGGACATCTACCTCCTCATGGGGGAGCTCGCGGAAAAGGGGAAGGCGATCCTCATGATCTCGTCGGAAATGCCGGAACTCATCGGCATGTGCGACCGGATTATCGTTCTGGCCGAGGGAAAACTCACCGGCGAATTTGAACGGGACCGCTTTTCCCAGGAAGACATTATGTGGTGCGCCTGCCAGGGCCCCGGGGGGGCTTCCCTTGTGGGGAGTGCGGGGCCTGCCTCCGGCGGGAACCGCATAGATGATGGTGGAGGACAGCTATGAATAACGGCACTCGGACGTTTAATCCGCTGAGACATATCTCGGCGATTCGGGAATTTATGATGCTTTTCATCCTGGCGCTGATTATCGCCATCCTCAGCGTCCTTTCCCCTGCCTTTGCGGATG
Organism: Spirochaetaceae bacterium; assembly: GCA_031288215.1. Taxonomy (GTDB): domain Bacteria; phylum Spirochaetota; class Spirochaetia; order Treponematales; family Breznakiellaceae; genus JAIRMO01. The sequence goes on from JAITRV010000242.1 coordinate 6,839, forward strand.
TGAAGAATTTTATCAACATCTTCAAGCAGGCGGCGATTAACGGCATCCTGGCCACGGGGATGATGTGCGTCATCCTCACCGGCGGTTTCGACCTGTCGGTGGGCTCCATCGTGGGCTTTACCGGCGTTATCGCCGCCCTCTTTGCCCAGGGCCAGTATCCCCTGGCGGTGCCCGTCCTGCTTTCGGTGTTCAGCGGCCTGCTCATCGGCCTGTTCAACGGCTTCTGCGTGTCCGCTCTGGCGATTCCCGCCTTTGTCGTGACCCTGGGCACCCAGTCCATCGTCCGGGGGCTTGCCTATCTCGCCTCCGGGGGGATGCCCATCTT
>JAITRV010000250.1 GCA_031288215.1 Spirochaetaceae bacterium
CGCGGAGGTTTACGATCATCCCAAAACGAGTTTTGTGGCCCGGTTTGTGGGGAACGCCAATATACTGCGGGGACGGGTGGTCTCCCGAAGGCCGGGAGGGGCCGGAAAAGAAATCCTCACCTTTGAACATCCCGCGGGCCGCGGAGGGGTGGCGGTTTCTTCCGGGGGGCCGCGTGACGGGGAGGAGATCGCCGTGGCGGTCCGTAGCGAATATATAGACCTCGAGCCCGCCGGAGCGGGTTTCCAACCGGCGGCGGACGGTTCCCCCGGCGAGTTTGAGGGGCTTGAGGCGCGGATCACCGGGAAGAGTTTTGCCGCCGGCCAGCTGCGGATCACCGCTGCCCTCCGGGGCGGGGGGGAGGTTACGGCCAGCAGGCACGGCATCGATTCCCAGTTGGAAATTGGACAGACCCTGCGGGTGGGCTGGCCCCCGGACCGGGCAGTGCCGGTGGATGGGGGAAGCTCCCATGCGTAAGTTTTTCAAAACCCCGGCCCTGTCCCGGCGGCGCCTTACCCGGGTCGAGTCCTTCGCGGTGCTGCCCCTGTACCTGTTCACCCTGGTTTTCGTCCTGGGTCCCCTGATCTATATGGTGATGTTGAGTGTTATGTCCCGTTCCGGCGCCTGGGGGGTGGCTTCGATATTCACCCTGCGGAACTACCGGCGGATCTTTGAACCCATTTACCTGGAAACCTTTGTCCAATCCGTCAAACTGGCCCTGCTCAGTACCTTCCTGGTGATCCTCATCGGTTACCCCTTCGGCTATTTTATGGCCCGCCTGGATGGAAAATGGCGGAACCGGCTCATGCTGCTCCTCATTATCCCCTTTTGGACCAGCTCGTTGATGCGCCTGTACGGCTGGATCATCGTATTCCGGGCCAACGGGGTGTTGGACGCCGCGCTGCTGTCCCTGGGACTCACCGGGGGTCCCCTAAAATTGCTCTACACCTATCCCGCGGTGGTGACCGGTATGGTCTACGCCCTTTCCCCCTTTATGATCTATTCGGTGTATACCAGCGCGGAAAAGCTGGACCGGAGCCTGGTCGAAGCCGCCCGGAACCTGGGGGCCTCCTCATTACAGGCCTTTTGTACCGTCAGCTTTCCCCTGACCATGCCGGGGCTTTTTTCCGGGGTGGTCCTCACCTTTATCCCCTCCATGGGCCTCTATTTTGTCGCCGACATCCTGGGGGGGAACAAGGTGGTGCTGGTGGGGAACCTGATCCAGGAACAGCTGATGAAGGCCCACGACTGGCCCTTTGCCGCCGCCTTGAGCGTGGTACTGATGGCGATGACCAGCCTGTTCCTCTATTTATACCGCCGGCTTACCCGGTCCGGGGAACTGGAGGGACTGGTATGAAAAACCGCCGCCGGCTCTCCCGTTTGTACCTCCTCGCGATCCTCGTTCTGATGTATGTTCCCATTGCGCTGGTCATCGTGTATTCCTTTAACGCCGGCCGCCTGAGTTCGGCGTGGGACGGGTTTTCCCTCCGGTGGTACCAGGAGCTGTTCCGGGACCGGTCCATGTTCCAGGCCCTGCGGAACAGCGTGGTCCTGGGCCTGCTCAGCAGTTTTGCCGCCGCGATCATCGGGACCCTGGCCGCCGCGGGGATGTCCCGGGTCCTGCCCCCGGGGGCCAAGGTGATGGAGTACCTTTCGATCCTTCCTATCATGGTTCCCGAAATCATCCTGGGCATGGTGTTCCTCGTCTTTTTTTCCCTCCTCGCCCTGCCCTTCGGAATGGTCACCCTGGTCATCGCCCATACCGCCATCTGCGTCCCCTACACCTATCTTTTGGTGAAGGCCCGGATCGTGGGCATGGATAAAAGCTACGTGGAAGCCGCCAAGGACCTGGGCGCCGGCGAGATGCGGGCCTTTTACGATATCACCCTGCCCCTGATACTGCCCGCCATTGTTTCGGGGATGCTCATTTCCTTTGCCATGAGCTTTGACGACGTGATCATCAGCGTCTTTGTTACCGGGGTGCATACCAACACCCTGCCGATAAAAATTTATTCCCAAATAAAAACCGGGGTTACCCCCAAAACCAACGCCCTGTGTACCCTGCTGTTCGCCGTCACCGTGGTGTTGGCTACCTGTTCGGCCCTTGTTGCCCGGTCCCTTAACAGCGACCGGGGTATAAAAAAACCATAGGAGAAATCGCATGAAGAAAAACAAGTTCCTTTTACTTGCCCTTGCCGCCGCCCTCGCCATTGCCCTCGTCTTCCTGGCCGTTGCAAACGTCGGAGCTTCCCGGGACAGGGGCGCCAAAAAGCAGCTCACCCTTTTTACCTGGGACGCGATGTTCCCCCAGGAGATCCTCGACGGCTTTGAGGCGGAGACCGGCATTACCGTCAATTATGTCAATTTCGATTACGACGAAACCATGCTTACCCGGCTGGAAGCCGCGGGGGGCGGGGACTACGACCTGGTGATCGCCGACGACTACATCATCGAAACCGTGATTGCCCAGGGGCTGGCGCAAAAACTCGACAAAAGCCGCCTCTCGAACTATCGCAACATCAATCCCATCTATCAGAAGCAGTTTTACGACCCCGCCGACGAGTACACCGTACCCTACGGCGCCGGGGTTCAGACTATTTGTTACGATCCCGCCCGGGTGAACATCCCCATCTCCGGCTACGCGGACCTGTGGAGCCCCGCCCTGCGGGACAGCGTGGGACTCATTGAAAATTACCGGGTTATCAACGGCATGGCCCTCAAGGTGCTGGGCCAGAGTTATAACACCAACGATACCGGAACCATCCGGTCCGCCGGGGAGCGGCTCCT
>JAITRV010000121.1 GCA_031288215.1 Spirochaetaceae bacterium
TGCATTTACTTTTTTTCATACTTTTTTATGAGATAATCGTCTTGGTACCTTGATTACTCCCAATGACTCGATAGATCCAAAGAAATTTAACCACGGACCAAACGAACCACACGGACAAACGCATGAATTTCAAACAACAGCGGACCATAGGTCCGACGTGTTGGTCCGTGTGTGTCCGTGGTTCTTCTTCTTTTTTTGAGTAAATGCAGGAGCCCTGCTCCCTCCTCCCCCGGCTTCTTGCCCCCGGTAAGCCTCCACTACAGCCGGCCAAGGCAGCCTCATCCGGCAGCCGTACCCGCCCCCACGCGGAAAGGCACGGCAGAGGCAGCGCCGCCGGGGGCCGGGGGCGGGCCCACAGCGGTTCATTATAGCGACTTACCATAAGGCCCAAACGCCTCAGCCGGTAAACGCATAGTTAAGTACAATAAAAGCGTTGATCCCGGGAAGGACCGAAGGTCCTCAGTTGTCGTCTATCTGAACCGCGGTGGGCCCGCCCCCGGCCCCCGGCGGCGCTGCCTCTGCCGTGCCGCAAGAATTCCTCTTGTCACGATGTGTCTTTTGCTGTATACTTCTTCCCTATGAACGCCAACGAACTCCGCTCCAAGTATATAGATTTTTTTGTGTCCAAAGGCCATGTTCGGATTGAAGGCAAATCCCTGCTTCCTGAAAATGATCCAACCGTGCTCTTTACCACCGCGGGGATGCACCCCCTGGTGCCCTATCTCCTGGGGGAACCCCATCCTGCGGGGAAGCGGCTGGTGGATTATCAGAAGTGCATCCGGACCGGGGATATCGACGCCGTGGGGGACCCCAGCCACCTCACCTTCTTCGAGATGCTGGGGAACTGGTCCCTGGGGGATTACTTCAAGGACGGGGCCATCGAGATGAGCTTTGAATTTCTCACCTCCCCCCAATGGCTGGGGATACCGGTGGAAAAGATCGGCGTAACGGTCTTCGCCGGGGAAGCGGGGATTCCCCGGGACGAAGAGGCCGCGGCGGCCTGGCGGCGGATGGGGATTCCCGAGGAACGGATCCGCTACCTGGGGAGGGAAGACAACTGGTGGGGTCCCGCGGGAACCACGGGCCCCTGCGGGCCGGACTCGGAAATGTTCATTGACATGGGCCATGAGCCCTGCGGGAGCGACTGCGGGCCGGGCTGCCCCTGCGGGAAGTGGCTGGAAGTGTGGAACGACGTGTTCATGCAGTACAACAAGAACGCCCAGGGGGAGTACCTGCCCCTGGAACGGACCTGTGTGGATACGGGGATGGGGATAGAACGGACCGTCACCATCATGAACGGCAAGAAATCGGTCTACGATACGGAGATCTTCGCCCCCATCATCGCCGCGGTGGAAAAGGCCTCGGGATACGTCTACGGGACCGACGCCGGCAAGGACCGGTCGGTACGGATCATCTGCGACCATGTACGGTCCGCGACCTTTATCCTGGGGGACCCCAAGGCGGTAAGCCCCTCCAATGTCGGGGCGGGCTATGTCCTGCGGCGCCTCGTCCGCCGGGCGGTGCGGCATAGCCGCAAACTCGGGATGGAGGGCCTCCTCTCCCCCATCGCCCGGTCGGTGGTGGAAAAATTTGCCGGCCCCTACCCGGAACTGGTCGAAAATTCGCCCTTCATTATGGAAGAATTCGACCGGGAGGGGGAAAAATTCCTGGAAACCCTCCAGAAGGGGGAGCACGAATTCCAGAAACTCCTCCCCAGCCTCAAAAAGGATCCCCGGGGGATCATGTCCGGGAGGCTTGCCTTCAAACTCTACGATACCTACGGCTTTCCCATCGAGATCACCGAGGAGTTGGCCGCCGAGCAGGCCCTCAAGGTGAACCGGGAGGAATTCGACGAGGCCTTTAAGAAGCACCAGGACCTCTCCCGGGCGGGGGGCAGCCAGATCTTCAAGGGGGGCCTGGGGGACCAGGGGGAAATGGCGGTCAAATACCACACCGCCACCCACCTCCTCCACAAGGCCCTCAAGATGGTTCTGGGGGACCACGTGGCCCAGCGGGGATCCAACATCACTGCGGAACGGATGCGGTTCGACTTTTCCCATGGCGGGCCCATGAAGGACGAGGAACTGCGCCGGGTGGAAGCCATCGTCAACGAGCAGATCCGGCGGGATCTCCCGGTTACCATGGAGGTGATGAGCCTGGAAGCGGCCAAGGAAAGCGGGGCCATCGCCCTCTTTGGGGAGAAGTACGAATCCCAGGTCAAGGTCTATACCATGGGGGATTTTTCCCGGGAAGTCTGCGGGGGCCCCCATGTGGAACATACCGGGGTCCTGGGGGCCTTCACGATCCAAAAGGAACAATCCTCCTCCGCAGGCATCCGGCGGATCCGGGCGGTCTTAACATAAGCCGGATGCCCCGGCCCCTGATCGGCGGACGGCCTCCTTGAATTACCTTACGCGTGCATTACTTTGCTATTCTTTCCTTATTACTCCTTATTACTCCTTATTACCTATAGAAAAATGTAACGGAAATGGGCTATAGTTATTTTATGATCGAAGGGATAAAATCCAAGGGGATAAAAATGAAGCGCTTATTATATAGCGGGGTGTTGTTACTTATTATAGCGGAAGCGGGTTTCAGCCAAACGGATCTCCAACCTATCGCCATGGTTAACCTCATCAGGAGCGAACCGATCACGGTTAAACAACTGCGGATCGAAGCGGATAAATACGAGGCCGGCAAGACCCTGCCAAACGACGAAAAGCGGCGGGTCCGGCTGGAGATCCTGAACGGGTTGATCAACGAGCGGATCATCCTCCAGGCGGCGGAACAGGAGCGGATCAGCGTGACGGATAACGAAGTGAATGCGTATATCCAGCAGCTGCGGGGGTCCCTCACCGAATCCGTGGGCAGAGCGGTGACGGACGCGGAATTCGCCACCCTCCTCCGGGGGCAGACGGGGATGGATCTTCCCAGTTACCGGGAACAGGTCCGCAAACAACTCATCGGCCAGCGCTACCTTGAGCTTAAGCGGCCGAACCTCAGAACCTCCGTCGCCACCCCCACGGAGGCGGAGATCCTCAGCACCTATAACCTCTACAAGACCCAGTTTGTACAGCCCGATACGGTACGGTTTTCCTATATTCAGATCCCCGTGCGGCCCAATGCCCCGGCGGCGGATAAAAATCAGGCCCGGGAAGCGGCGGACCGCCTGCACCGGGAAATCGGCTCCAATGCCGCCAAATTTGACGAAGCGGTTATCCGGGGGCGGACCCCAAACCAGGGTTATAACTCCCGGGAAGGGGAATACCTCCCGAGAAACCCGGATTTGTTGGGTTCCGTGGGGCAGGAATTACTGGATGTCGCCTTTACCCTGCCCCAGGGGGCGATTTCCAAGGTTATTGAAACCCCCCAGGGGTTTCTGATTATCAAAGTTACCGGAAGCTATGAAATGAAGACCCTCACCTTGAACGATGTCCTCTTACAACCGGGCCCTCCCATGACCGTGCGGGAGCAGATCGCCGGGACCCTCGCCCAAAGGAGGATACAGGAAGCGATGACGAAGGCACAACAGGAAATCATCACCGAACTTCGGGGAAGAAGTAATGCTTTCCGGATTTTCGAAAACCTCCTTTTGAGTTGGTAAACCATGCCGGCCCGCAGAAAAGGACGGATCCTGGCCTTCCAGACCTTGTACTCCTGGGAGGCCGCTAACCGGCTGTACCGCGCGGTTACGGACCGGGCAGGGGGATCAGGCCGGGCAGGGGGGCCGGGCCGAGGCAGGGGGCCGGGCCGGGCCGGGTGGCCGGATCGAGGCAGGGGATCAGGCCGGGCCGGAGGGGCAGGCCAGGCTGGGGCCCAGGCCGCTTTGGTCACCGGCTCCCCGGAAAAGCCGGCGGGCCTTCCGGAACTCTTGGAGTTCTCCTGGCTGGAAACCGACCGTGCCCCGGAGATCCTCGATTTTTCCCGGCTTTTGATCCGGGGAACCATAGAAAATATCGGCGAGGTGGATGCCATGATCTGCGCGCACCTTAAAAACTGGGACTTTTCCCGGATTAACGAGGTGGACCTGGCAATTCTCAGGATAAGTACCTATACCCTCATGTACCAGCGCGACGCCTCCCCCACCGTCGTCATTAGCGAGGCCATAGGAATTTGTCAGGAATACGGTACCGATGAATCCTTCCGCTTCGTGAACGGGGTCCTCGATAGTATCCGAAGGACCCTCAAGCAAAAGGCCCTCCCGGCTGCACAGGAATGCGCCGCCGGGCCCGGGCCGAAATAGGGCTCCTATGGCTCCTCTGCGGAAAACCCGGACCCCGGCGGCCCCCGCGCAATCACGGGTCCCGGGCGTCCTTAAATCGGCCTGCATCCTGGGGCTTATCGCCGCCCTGGGGCTCCTGGGCTGCATAACCCTTCTGAGCAGCGTCCTGGCCGGCTGGAGGCCCCCCTTCGGGATGGTTCCCTTCGGCGCTCCCCCCCCGGAGGACGAGTTAGGCCGGCTGCTGGCGGACTTTGACCACGGGCTCTCCGCCCGGGGGGTTTCTCCGCAGGCGCTGAACCGCCTCCTGGACCGGCTTGAGAAAAGGGCCCTCAGCGTGGAGTCCCAGCTCTCGATCCTCAAACGCCGGCGGAACCTCATCCGCTCCTCCCTCCCGGAAACCGCCGATACCTTTAAGGCCGCCTACCTCGCCGCGGCGAAACGGGCCGCCGCCTCCTTCCCCTCCTCCGAACCCCTGGCGGCGCTCGCCGCGGAGGCCCTGGTGCTTCGGGACGGCGGGGAGGGAGATCCCCAGGCCCTGGAAGGCTACCTCTCCCGGCTCTCCGACGACCGCTTCCTGCCCCTGACGGTAAGCCTCGCGATCCTCTCCGGAAATATGGCGGACCCCCGGAAGGCCGCCGCCCTTCCCCTGGGAGATTCCCGCCTCGCCTCGGTCAGTTCCCTGCTTTCGGGAAAGGAATGGGAACAATTCCTGGTAAACCGGGCCCTCCTCCGGCTGCTGAGGGGAGACATCCCAGGCAGTACCGCCCTCCTCAGATCCGCAATGGCGGGAACGGGGAACCACCCGTTGCCGGAAACCCTCCGGTTTGCCGCGGAATTCTTCTACGACTTCGATGACCCCCTCCGGGCGGCGGAGATCTTCTCCCGTCTTCCCGGGGAAGAAAACCTGGTCCGCCAGGCGGACGCCCTGTGGCTTTCGGGCAGGACAGGAGCCGCCCGGAATATATGGCTGGCTCTGAGGAATACCGCGTCCCTCCCGGACCATGCCCTTCGGAGCTTCTACAACCTGGCCTCCACCACGAAAGACCCCGGGGAAAAGATCGCCGATCTGGAACGGTTTTTCACGGAGCGGCAGCGGGAAGGTTCCGCGGACACCGGCCCGGATCTCAGCTACGGCATCATCGCCTATACCCGGCTTCTGGACACGTCCCGGGCCGTCGGAATCCTGGAAGCCCAGGACCGGAGGAACGACAGCCTTATGGACCTGGAACTCCTCCGGCGGCGGCAGGAATTTTTGAGCATCGACCGAACCGTGGCGGAACTGTGGCTGCTCCTGGACCGCCACGGCGAGGACGGGCGGCTCTACCAATGGGGGGCCTATTACTTTGACCGGCAGAAACGGTACCAGGAGACCGCTTTTCTGTTCCAAACCGCCGCTTTCAACCATATCGACGAGTCCTGGATGCGGCTGAACAACGCCATCCGGCATATCCGGGAGGGCCGGCTGGATGAGGGGGAACTGATCCTGCGGAATATGCCCATCCAAACCGGGGCCTGGCAGATAAGCGCCAACATCGGCCGGGTCCTGGAAGCCCGCCGTTCCTACGCCGCCGCCCTGGAATACTATGAAATCGCCGCTTCCCTGGTGAAGAACAACAAGAACGCCGCCCTGGTGCAGCTCCGAATCGCCCGGTGCCTCCGGGCCCTGGACCGCCCCGCCGGAATCCGCCGGGTCCTGGAATACGCCGCCGCCCTGGACCCGGAAAACCTCACCGTCAGGCTGGAACTCCGCCGCCTGGAGGGCTAGATCTCGCAGTTAGCGGTTCATAGATGGTAAACACGAAAAACAATGCGCCATACCACGCCGGACCGGAGTCCGCCGCCATCGGACCCGTGGCCCAGG
>JAITRV010000124.1 GCA_031288215.1 Spirochaetaceae bacterium
GGTTCAGTCTTTGCGATGACCGCCTGCCTGATACCCGGCAGGAACACATAATCCCCCAATGAAAAGACCTTTTCATCGGAAACCAGCAGGGGCAGCATCCCCCAGTTGATGAGATTGGAACGGTAGCGCTTGGTGGCGTACTCCCGGGCGAGATTCGCGGCGGCCCCCAGGACCCGCTGGCAGGACGCCGCCTGTTCCCGGGCCGAGCCGTCCCCGGGCTTGGCGGCATAAATCGTACTGCCGATGCCGATGCGGGAAGCCTCAAGCGCCGCATAGGCGGGAAGGCCGCGGATTTTCCGCAGCACCCCGAGGGTTTCTTCGTCCGGCTCGCCGGCCTGTCTGAGGGCTTCTGAACGCTGCACGGCCTTTGCCCGCCCGACATACGAGGGGTCCTTTCTGCTCAGGGTAAACTCCGCAAGCCGCAGGGGGTTTGACCGGTACGACGAGGTTTCCCCCGAGGGGATCAGTTCATCGGTGGTGGTTACCGGGTCGGTAATATACGCGATAATCTTTAATAAAAGATTATCCGCCAGGGGCGGCATGGCCGGCCAGTCTTTAATATTCGGGCCGGAGATCAGGGGAACCGCCGCATCGGGCCGGCCGGTCCCGTCGTAAACCCGCTTGTCGTAAATGGTCTTGTCGAAGAAATAGACCGGTTTCCCGTAGGACGCGTCAAGCTCCGTCGCCGCGGTGATCCGCCCCTGGTTCAGGGCGGTGGCGGCGATTGAGCGGGCGTCCATCAGGGCGACCGTCGCAATCTGGCCTTCCCGGGGCTTGGAGCCCTCCCGGTTCGGGAAATTACGGGTCGCATGCCGGATCGACAGCTCTCCGTTGGCGGGGGTCTCCCCCGCGCCGAAACAGGGGCCGCAAAAGGCGGGATGAACCGTCGCCCCCGCCGCCATGAGCTTTGCCACGGCGCCGTTTTTTACCAGTTCCAAATAGGTAGGCTGGCTGTCGGGATACACGCAGAGGGAGAAGGCGCCTGAGCCGATGGATTTTCCCTCCAGGATGTCCGCGGCGGCCATGATATTGTCGAAAATGCCGCCGGAACACCCGGCGATGGCCCCCTGCTCCACCCAGACGCCGCCATCGCGGTATTTGTCCCGCAGCTTCAGGTCAAGGTCCGGAATGCCGAGGCTTTTGCGCCCTTCCGCTTCAACCTTTGCGAGAATATCGCCGGCATTGGCCCGGAAGTCCCGGAGGGTATACACGTTACTCGGATGAAAGGGCAGGGCGATACAGGGTTCAATGGTAGAAAGGTCCACATACACCAGGCCGTCATAATAGGCCGTCCGGGCAGGACTCAGTTCCCGATACGCCTCCGGGCGGCAGTGCGATTCAAAATAACGGCGCACCTCCTCATCGGTTTTCCAGATAGAACTCCAGCAGGCGGTTTCGGTGGTCATCACGTCAATGCCGTTCCGGAAATCCACCGGCAGCTTCGTGATCCCGTCCCCCACGAATTCCATCACCTTGTTTTTGGTATAGCCCTTCTCAAATACCGCCGCGATGATCGAAAGGGCCACGTCGTGGGGGCCGACCCCCGCAGGGGGGGTCCCGGTAAGATAGACCGCAACGACCTCGGGATAGGGGATATCGTAGGTTTTACCCACCAACTGTTTGGCAAGCTCCCCGCCCCCTTCGCCCACCGCCAGGGTACCCAGGGCGCCGTAACGGGTATGGCTGTCGGATCCGAGGATCATCGCCCCGGCGGCGGCCATCATTTCCCGGTTATAGGTGTGGATCACCGCCAGATGGGGGGGCACGTAAATGCCGCCGTACTTGCGGGCCGCCGACAGGGCAAACTTATGATCATCCTCGTTGATGGTCCCCCCGACGGCGCAGAGGCTGTTGTGGCAGTTGGTCAGCACATAGGGAACCGGGAAACGGTCCATGCCGCTTGCCCGGGCGGTCTGAATAATGCCCACGTAGGTAATATCGTGGGAAGTCAGGGAATCAAAGCGGAGGCGGAGGTCTTCAAGGCCCTCGCCCTGCTGGTGGGCGGCCAAGATAGCGTGGGTTATCGTCCCCCGGCGGCCTTCTTCCGGCGAAACCTTGATCCCCGCCGCAGCCGCTTCGGCCTCCCGTACAATCCGATCCCCCTCCAACAAATAGACGCCGCTCTCATACAGTGTAATCATAGATAGTTCCTCTCGTTCTTTCACATAATTTTACCCCGTCAAAACGGGGGAGGGGTTGAAGCAGGAGGGGGGCGCTGCCCCCCACACCCCCCGCCGGGGGGCCGGAAGCCCCCCCGTCCCCCCATTTACGCGGCTTTTTTCCGCTTTGCCAGGAGGGGCTTTATCACCGGACTGAACAGCACCGCAAGGCATACCACCAGGATGAGGCCGGTCACCGGCCGGGAGATAATATTGCCCGTGGCCTGCCAGAAGGTATCCCCGGAAACAATCGTGTACGCCCGCCGGAGGTTGGACTCGCAGATAACCCCCAGCACCAGGCCGAGGATCATGGCGGAACTGTTGAGCTTGCAGCTCACGAACACAAAGCCCAGGAGCCCCGCGAAGGCCATCAGGATGACGTCCACGGAGATATTTTTGGTGGCAAAGGCGCCGATAGCGGCAAGCATGATGATGGTGGGCCCCAAAACACTATAGGGAACCTTCAGGATCTGCACAAAAATCTTGGCGATGATCATGGCCGCAAAGACCATCACGATGTTCGACACAAACATGGACGCAAAGGTCGCGGAGAGAAACCGGGGCTGGTTGACCAGCAGCAAGGGGCCCATGGTGACCCCCTTCAAGACCAGGGCGGACATGAGGACCGCCGCCGCGTTGCCCCCGGGGATGCCCAGGGACAGGAGGGGCACCATCGAACCGCCGGTCGCGGCGTTGTTCCCCGTCTCAGGAGCGGCAATCCCGTCAAGAATACCGGTTCCGAACTTTTCAGGATATTTCGACATCTTCTGCTCCATGGAGTAACAGAGGAAGGCGGCGATGGTTGCCCCCGCGCCGGGCAGGATGCCGACCACCGTTCCCACAATAGCGCAGCGCAGAACCGTCCATTTTACCGAAAGCATCTCTTTCAGGGAGGGCATCACGGTTTTCATCTTTGCCTGGTTCCCCACCGCGTCCAGCTTGGAGCGCTTTTCCGTCTGTTTCAAAACCTCGGTAACCGCGAAAAACCCGATCAGCACCGGAATCATCTCGATCCCCGAGGTTAAAAACCGGGAACCAAAGGTAAGCCGGGGAACCCCCAGAAGGGGGTCGAGGCCGATACAGGCCAGGACCAGCCCGATGAGGCCGGACATAATGGTCCGGCAAATATTGTCGCTTTCAAGGCTGGTGAGAATCGAAAGCCCCATAAAGGAGATGGCGAACAGCTCCGAGGGGCCGAAACTCAACGCCGCCTGGGTTAATTGGGGGCTTAAGAGCAGCATACAGAAGGCCGCGAACATGCCGCCGATGGCCGAACAGATAAGCTGCATCCCCAGGGCCTTTCCCGCTTCTCCCCGCTGGGCCATGGGGTATCCGTCGTAGGTCGTCGGGGCGCTGGAGGGTACCCCGGGAATCTTAAACAGAATCGCCGTCATTCCCCCGCCGGTGATGGAGGCGCAATAAATGGAAACTAAGAAGGCGATAGCGCTGACCGCGTCCATCCGGTAGGTGAAAGGAATCCCCAAGGCCACCGCCATGGTGGCGCTCACCCCCGGCAGGGCGCCGAAGATGGTACCTAAAAAGACGGCAAAGATAATGAGCAGAAACATTTTCGGCGCGAATACTATCGCGAATCCGCTGGTTAATAAATCTAACATGGCTATTCCTCACTTGAATATTTGAAAAAGGGATTCCAGCGCCAAGGCCGCGTTTCGCAGGAACGGAACATATCCCCGGGGAAGCATGATCCCCAAAAACACCGAAAAACCGATATAGAGCAGCATGGTGATAAGCGCCGAAGTGAGGAACATTCTCACCGGACGCCTTTCCCCTAACAGGAACCCGTATCCTCCCAAAAACAAGAGACAGGTAACGAGAAAACCCAGGGGTTCATAGAGGAACGCCATGACCACGAGCAGGATCATCCCAAAAAAGAGCTTGCTTCTCACAAAACGAACAAGTCCGGGAAGAAAGTCCGCAAACGCCCGGGCGATTTCTTCTTTTTTATGTTTTCTAAAATAGGTAACGAGATTCCAGCCAATGGCAATTATCAATAAGAAAAGTAACGCCTGCGGCCATTGTTCCGCACCCAGTTCATTGTCGGCGGATTTCGGCATGGTCGCTCCCACCTGCCAGAAACAGAATACGGAAAAAATCAACAAAAGAATATTAACGATGAGTTCTAAGGCCATTTCCAAATCTCCTGCAAAGAACCGTCCCAAAAGCACGGAAGGCACGGCCTTCACCACGACATCCCCGGCGAATGCCGTGCCCCCGCTCTTTCAACGGAATTATGATACTATTTTAAAATGCCGATGGCTTTTAAATAGTCCGTAAATACCACATATTCGCTCTCCGCCAGGGCGGTCGTCTCCCCGGCAGTGGCATATCCCGGCCGGTCCAGATACGAGAAATTGGTCAGGAATTCCTGATAGGCGGGCATCTCCCAGGCCTGCTTCAGCGCCGCCGCCAGGGAATCCACCGCCGCTTGGGGAGTATCGGTCCGGGCGTAGATGGCCCGCCAGGGTCCAATATAGGAATCGATCCCCAATTCCCCGGTACAGGGAACATTCGGCACCACGGACACCCGGTTTTCCGACATCGCCACCAGCGGAATAATATCCCCCGAATCGACCAGCCCCTTGATCTCCTCCGCTCCGGTGACGGCCAACGCGAGGTGCCCGCCCACCAGGGCGCTGCTTACTTCCGCGCCGCCGCCGTAACTGACGGTTTTGATGTACTTCTCCACATCCTAGATATCGACCCTAAGTCCCGCCGCGAGGGTCTGCTTCATGGAGGCCGAATCCTGTCCCGTAGCGGTAAGCATACCGCAGGAAAGCTCCTGGGGATGGCTTTTCGCGTACTCAAGCAGTCCCTGAAAATCCTGGAATTTTCCCTGCATTGATTTTTTGGAAGATATGATCAGATTGGTCGAGTGGACCAGCTTGGCGACCGGACGGAATTCTTTCCGGTAATCCACCGGCAGGATCTTCTGCAAATCCAACAAAATGATCGATTGGGTGGTGAGAACATAGGTGTAGCCGTCCGCGGGCTGCCGGGAAGTGAACTGTATCCCGTTCGCGCCTCCCGCGCCTTCCACGTTGACGATCTCCACGGGAACCCCCAGGATGTCCTGCAACAGGGGCTGTAGGGGCCTCAACGTCCCGTCCGCGCCGCCGCCTACTCCCCAGGGACAGACCAGGGTAACCTTCCGTTCCCATTTCCATTCCCCATCCCCTGTTTCCCGGGCGCTTTGCCCCGAGCCCTTTCCGCTGCAACCGGCCAAGACACCGGCAATCACAAGAACCGCAAAGATACCAATGATCGGTCTTTTCATAATAACACTCCTCCGCATGCGGTAGTTCGCCTCTCTTTCGTATGCGAAACTACCGCTCCTTTATGTACAGGACAACGCCTGTATCCCAACGCGGATACCAATCCGCGAAGAATCCATGAGAAAAAAACACCTCTGTCGGACTAAAAACAACACACCGGCAACATAACGCCCCGCTGTCCATGTTTTGGCCGCATCACCCCAAAACAAGCCCCGCTTCCCGGTATGCTTTCCTACAAACCATTGTCTTTTTATGATGCTTATCCTTATTATACGCACACTTATACGCACATATCATCATCAATCCGTCCTCTATCGGACTATTTCATAATGGGTATAGTATACCCTGTTTCTCCCCCGCTGTCAAGATTTACCTTTCAGCGCCGGTCATTGTATATGACACCTGTCATCTCTCCGTCCGCTCTATGGTTGGGTCCCGGCGCTGCCCGTAAGGGAACTCCCTTCGGGGGCATAGCAGATCTCCTCCCCCTCCTTGCCCAAGGGTATCTTCAACTGCCAGGAGGGAACGAAAGCGGCCCCTTCCTTCACGGCGGCGGTAACCAGGAGGCGGAGGCGGTAGCGGAAGGCCAGGACCGAAAGCCCCCGGGCCCGGATCGCCGCTGAACCGTAGACCCGGTACCCGGCATCGGGGGTATAGGTGAAGGAGCAGGGCCCGGCGTCAATGCCGAAATACCAGGAGCCCCCCCCGTCGCCGGCGGGGGAAGGGGCGGCCTGAATAAGGCCCAGGGCCCGGGGGATGAGCCCCCCGTCGCCGTCCGCCGGGGACAGGAATTCCCGTTCCAGGGAGGAACCGAAGGCGACGAGGGCCGCATCCCCCTCCCAGCCCGCCATAACCGCCCCGGCCTCCCGGCACCACCGCAGGATCTCCTCCCGAAAGGACGCCGCCTCCAGGGCCATTCCCCGGGGGTCCCCCCGGCGCTCCCGGTCCATCATTGCGCCGCTTCTCACCGCCGCAATGACCGCATAGTCCGTCAGGGGCTCCGGGGACGGGAGCGCCCCGGAACGGAACAGGACCTTGAGGGAGGACGGGGGGAGGACGGCGCCGTAGGCCCGGCGGATCCGGCCCCTGGTTCGGAGGCGGATCAGGGCCATAAAAAGGGAGGAGGCCAGGGCCCCCCCCAGGGCCGCCGAAGAGGGGATCAGGGGATCTATCCAGCAGGAACTGAGGACAAAAGCCCAGGAAAAGCCTCCCCAGGAGAGGGCGGTCAGAAAAAAGCCCGCCCCCAGGGAGAGGAGGGGCCCCATCGGAACGAGGACGAGGCAGACCACCAGGGCTATCCCCAGGGACCAGAGCAGGGCCAGCCACATCGAACCGGGACGGATGACCGTGCCGGTGAGGAGGCTGGAGGCCAGCATCCCTGATGCCACTATATCCGGAACCCCCGGGGTGGAATCCCCTCCGGGTCCCAGGATGCACAGGGAGGAGGCCAGGGAAAGGCGGAGGAGTTCCTTTATTTCCATAAAATTACGGTACCGATCCCGGATCCCCACAAAGGTCCGGATCACCTCATCCCGCAGGGCCTCCAGTTCCCGGACCTCTTCCGGTTCCAAGCCCCCGGCGCCGATACGTTCCTCATAGGCCGAAACCAGCCGCATCTCCCAGGGACCGTAGCAGAGATCCTCCAGGGCGGCAAAATAGGCCGCCCTCCCTTCCCGCCAGCGGCTCCTCCCCTCCTCATCGGGAGAGCGGAGGAGTTCTTCCCGCAGGGAAAGGGCATACTCGTAGAGGATCGGGGGATAGGCCTCCGGGTTAAGCTCGCCGTAGACCCCTAAGGGGGACGCGGCGGCCAGGGCCTGGTAGAGTTCCCGGTCCGCCGCCTCGTACCGGGCGAAGGCCCCCAGGGGCAGCCGCCGGAAATCCTGGTCCTTGCCGGGGCCTTCCACGAGGACGGCCCCCTCCGAATCCAGGGGGATGATCCGGGCCTCCCCCCCGCGCGCGACCAGCCGGAGTATCGGGCCGCCGGGGGCTTCCTCAAGGGCCGCTTTTTCGTAGCGCCCCTTGAGGAGGGTATACACCGAATGCTCCCACCCGCTCCCGGCCCCCGCTTGGCTGACCAGCGGCCGGATCCGCCGCAGGACCCCGTCGCCGTCGGCCCGGAGGCCGGCCGCCCCTCCCCGATCCGGGACAGCCCCGGCGATCCGGTCCCGGCCGAAGGCGGCGGAGGCCCCCTCAAAGGCCCGGCTCTCATCGTCCCGGAACAGGGCGGCCAGCAGCCGTTCCTTTCCCCCTTCGGTGAGGCGGATCAATTCCCCCACATACCCCTCGGCGGCCGCCGGGTGGATGGAGCCCAGGCGAATGGCCTCGAAGAGGTTCCGGATATTTCCCTCCAGAAGGCCGAATTCTTCCTCAAAGCGGTCCGTCAGTTCCGCCTCATCCTTGCCCAGCCCGGAGGCACCCAGGAGGGGGATGCGCAAAACCAGGCCGGAGGCGTCAAATTCGGTGAGGATCATCAAGACCGACGCGGCGGTCTCAGCCTCTATGAAATTGCGGGCAAAAAACTCCCCCCGTCCTCTCCGGTCATTCCCCCCGGTCTCTATCAGGGTGATCTCATCGGAAATCGCCGGAGAAGGACGGTGTTTTACCAGGAAATCGTAATAGGGCCCGAGCCGGGGCCCTTCCAGAAGGGAGGCCATTCCCAAGGCGCTTACCATGGCCGCGGCAAAAGAGGCCGTTATCCGTAGAACTTTTAGATTTTTAAAAAAATGAATTGCCATGATACCATACCGGTTTGAATATTACCACAATTATAGATTAATATATAAGTGAGAAATATGGTATACAATGAACCGAAGACCGGTCAAAGAAATGATATGGATATGAAATGGACGGGACGGCCTCGCGGCCCCCGGCTTGTTTCAGGAGGGATCATGGAGAAGAAAGCGGTGATGCTCGTAGGGAGTATCTTGATCATAGTTTTTATCGCGGGGGGCTGCGCGGAACTGCCCCAAGAAGAGATGGATGAGGCCGTCGCGGCGGTAACCCAGGCGGAGAACGATCCCAATGCGGTTCTCTATGGGGAGCTGGCCCTGTCCCGGGCAACGACGGCCCTCAGCCGGATGCGGGAAGAAGCCAGCGCCAAGCGGTACCAATCGGCCAAGAACCTGGCCCAGGATGCGATAAAAGCCGCGGCCCAGGCCCGGGCCGACGGCAGGACCGGGGCTGCCCGGGCGCAGGATGAGGCCCGTCAGGCCCTCTCGGAGGTGCAAGATCTTATGGCGGAAACGGAAAGAAACCTGGAAACCGCCAAGAACCTGGGAAATTTAGACGCCAACTTTGACGCCCTGGGGGAACTCCTGGCAAATGCCCAGGGAACCGTCGCCGATGCGGAAACCGACTTTTCCGAAGGGAACTATCGGGAGTCTCAGGAAAAATGCCGGGCCGCCCGGTTCACCCTGAACGGGATAAACGGAGACCTTTCCAAGGCGGTGCAGAAGACCTCCCGGAAGAAGTAACAGGGGGAGGGAGTAAAGAAGGATTTCGTACCGAAATCCTTCTTGAGCTTCTATAAAATACCAGGGCGCCGCGATTTAAGCGGCTGAACGCTTCCGGGGGCGCCCCAAACGGGGAGGCCCCGCGGCCCTCCCGTCCTCACCGGTGCCGATCTTCATACAAAGAGGGGGAGGCCCCACGGCCTCCCCCGATTACCCTTCAGCATCCTACTTTATATAGGTCGGACGGGCTTCGTAGTCAGTGTGGAGCAGTTCATGGGACTTATGGCCCGTGGGCTCTCCGAGGAATTCTTCGTAGACCTGGGTGATGAAGGGGTTGTGATGGGAACAGCGGTAGGTCGACTGCTGGTCATCCTTGTAGAGGCCCTCGCTCCGCTGTTTGCGGACCGCGTCGGTGCTGCCGTAGGGCTGGCCGCCGCCGGAGATACATCCGCCCCGGCAGGCCATGACCTCCACAAAGTGATAGGGGGTCTCCTTTCCCGCTTCCCGGGCGGCCCGGATCCGGTCCAGCACCGCGGCAATGTTCCCCATCTGGTGGGCGACGGCGATGCGGATCTTGATACCGTTCTGAAAATCCACTTCCGCTTCCTTGACCCCGTCAAGGCCCCGGACGGGGAGGAAGTTCACATCCCCCAGATCCTTCTTGGTGACGAGATAGAAGGCGCTTCGGACCGCGGCTTCCATGACCCCTCCGGTAACGCCGAAGATGGTGCCCGCCCCGGTATAGGGACCCAGGGGGCTGTCCGCATCTTCATCGGGGAGTTTGAGGATCTCGATCCCCGCCTGTTTGATCATCCGGGCCAGTTCCCGGGTGGTGATGGCAATGTCCACATCATCCCCGTGGCCGGCGCTCTTCATGTCCTTGTTCCGCCGGGTTTCCCATTTTTTGGCGGTACAGGGCATCACCGACACGGAGTAGATCTTCTCCGGGTCGATGCCGGCTTTTCCCGCCCAGTAGGCCTTGATCATGGCCCCCATCATCTGCTGGGGAGACTTGGCGGTGGAGAAGTTCGGGATCATATCGGAATAATATTTTTCCATATAATCGACCCAGGCGGGACAACAGCTCGTGATCAGGGGAATGTCCCCGCCTTTGGTGAGGCGGTTCACCAGTTCCGTCCCCTCCTCCATGATGGTGAGGTCCGCGGAGAAGTTGGTATCGAAGACGGTCTTGAATCCCAGCCGGCGCAGGGCCGCGTAGATCTTCCTGGTGAAGACCGTTCCCGGTTCCAGGCCGAATTCTTCCGCCAGGGCGACCCGGACCGCCGGGGCGATCTGGACCACCGGGTGAATATCGGGGTTCTGGAGGGCGGCCCATACCTTAACGGTATCGTCCCGCTCGTAGATGGCCCCCACCGGGCAATGGGCCGCGCACTGGCCGCACTTGATACAGGGGCTTTCCCCCAGGGGGGTGTCCGCCGCGGAGGCGATCCGGCCCTTGATACCCCGGCCCAGGAATTCCAGGGCCCAGACGTTCTGCATTTCCTGACAGACCTTCACGCAACGGCCGCAACGGATACACTTTTCCGGGTTCAGCACGATGGCCGGGTTGGAGTCGTCGATGGGAAGCTGGTTGAGGACCTTCCGGAAAGGTACTTCCCGGATGCCGAATTCCGCCGCCAGGGTCTGAAGCTCGCAGTTCCCGTTCCGGGGACACTGGAGGCAGTCGCTGGGGTGGTTGGAGAGGATCAGTTCCAGCACGGTGCGCCGCACCGCGATGATCTCCGGATCATGGGTGATGACGCTCATGTTTTCCGCCACCGGGGTGGTACAGGCCCTGACCATTTTGGGGGAACCCTCCATGCGGACGATGCAGATCCCGCAGGAAGCCCACGGGGGAAGGTCCGGGTTATAGCAGAGGGTGGGGATCTTAATGTTGACTTTTTGAGCCGCGTTCAAGATGGAGGTGCCGTTCTCAACTTGAAGGGGTATGCCGTTAATTTTAAGGTTTACCATGGTTTTCTCCTTAGCTCCTGACGATCGCGTCAAATTTACAATTCTTGAAGCACTCGCCGCATTTGAGACACTTGGACTGATCGATTGTATAGGGCTTTTTCTTCTCCCCGGTAATACATTCCGCCGGGCAGTTCTTGGCGCATTTGCCGCAGCCTTTACACTTCTCGGGATCAATCTCATAGCGCAGCAGGTTTTTACACTTACCCGCCCGGCACTTCCGGTCGTGGATATGTTCGAGGTACTCCTCCCGGAAATTCTTCACCGTGGACAGGGTGGGATTCGCCGCGGTTCCTCCGAGCATACAGAGGCTGGCCTTGGTCATGGCCTTGCCGATAGCCTCCAGTTTTTCCAGATCGCTCTCGTCCCCGTTCCCCTTGGTGATCTTTTCCAGGATATTGAGGATCTGGGTGGTCCCGATCCGGCAGGGGGAACACTTCCCGCAGGACTCGTCCACGCAGAAGTCCATGTAGAACCGGGCCACGTCTACCACGCAGTCGTCTTCGTCCATGACGATCATCCCCCCGGAACCCATCATGGAACCCATGGCGGCCAGGCTCTCATAGTCGATGGGGGTGTCCAGGACTTTTTCGGTGAGGATGCCCCCGGAAGGACCGCCGGTCTGTACGCCTTTGAATTTCTTGCCGTTTTTGATGCCGCCGCCGATCTCGAAGATGATCTCCCGCAGGGTAGTGCCCATGGGCACTTCCACCAGGCCGGAGTTCTTGATCTTGCCGGTCAGGGCGAAGACCTTGGTCCCCTTGGACTTTTCCGTCCCAATTTTGGCAAGCCAGGCGCCGCCCCGGGCGGTGATCACCGGCACATTGGCCAGGGTTTCCACGTTGTTGATGATCGTGGGCCGCTGCCAGAGCCCCTTGTTCGCCGGGAAGGGGGGTTTGGGGACCGGCATACCCCGGTTCCCCTCGACGGATTTGATCAGGGCCGTTTCCTCGCCGCAGACAAAGGCGCCGGCCCCCAGCCGGATTTCGATGTCAAAGTCAAAACCCGAACCCAGGATGTTCTTGCCGATAAGGCCGTAGTCCCGGGCCTGGTCCAGGGCTCTGCGGAGCCGCTCAATGGCCAGGGG
>JAITRV010000172.1 GCA_031288215.1 Spirochaetaceae bacterium
TGACCCGGCATTTTCCGCAGGTGCCGTTCCCGGAACAGGGCGCGTCCAGGGGAATATCCGCCCGTTTTGCCGCCTCCAGGAGGGATTCGTCCCCGGATACGGTAACGCTCCTGTCCCCCCGACCCTCCACCCGGAATAGTATGGTATAGGTAGTATTCATAACAATAGTATTTTATCACAATTTCTTTTCTCTACAAGGGGGACGGCGTCACGGCTTCCCGTGTCGCCGTAATCCGGGCCTGGAATGACGGTGTTACCGGGGAGTTTTTCGAAAAAATGGGGAAACCCACGGTTGGTTCAAGTATTTGACCAAAAATAATTGACATTTTAAAACCGGTTTTATATAATATAAGACATGGAAAAAAGCGAGGTTTTTTTTAATTGTGTACCCCTGGAAACGGTTAAAAGAGTAAACCTCCACGGGCGTTGCCCAGGCAAATGCCCGGACAAATGTCCTTTCAGAATACCATATTCCGGCCGATATGATGCCTCCCCGGTTCAATAAAGAAACCCTTCAACAAATCCCGCGATTTCTCCTGGCGGCGATCCTTTTAGTACTGATACCTTTTGGGGGAAACGCCCAAACCGCGCCCGACAGCGCCGTGACGGAGGTGGCAATAATGCCCTTTGTAACGACGGATGATGCGGCGACGACCCTTCAGCTGTACAACGAGACTATTTCGGAAGTGGGTACCATGGGTTCTTACGTTATCCAGGAAATATCGATAGACCGGTATCCGGATATTGCCGGTTTGAGCCCCGATATGCCGCCGGATTCGGAATACCTGGGGACCTCAGAATACGTATTGACCGGGGAATTTTACCTTGATGTGGAGGATATACAGCACTTTCAGCTTTGGTTGTGGGCTTCCGATACGGGGCGGCTGGTATATACCGACGAGATGGTGACCGAAAATTTCGAAGAGGCCCTGATGTATATGCCCCCCCTGCTGAATTGGATTTTCTCCCAGATCCCCCAGGAGGGGCCCCTCCCCGCCGCGGCAATAACCGCCGAGCAGGAATCATCCTCCCAATCGGTGACCCCCGACGCCAACACCCCGACAAACGGAGGGGAAGACAAACGTATTTTCCAGGGGCAGTTGTATTTGGGCATCCGGGGGGGCGCGGCCTTTAACACCTATTCCATCGCCCTGAATTCCTGGGGGTATGAAGGCAGTCTGACCCAGAGTTTTGGGTACGAAGTTGCCGTTTTTGCGGACTTTAGGATACTGCGTTTTTTGGGTGTCCAGGGGGAGGTGATTTTTTCCCCGGATGCCCTTATGGTATCCAAAATAATATCAATCAACGGGCAGAGCGTCGCCGTAATCGATCGATTTGAGTCCCTGTCCCTGACGTTCCCCGTCTTGATAAAGATCCCCCTTGACTTTGGCGTCTTTAACCTATCCTTCTATACCGGCGGCTATGGTATACTGCCCCTGGGAAAGACCCGGATAAAATCCGATGTGGGCGCGGGAGCCTATACCGCCACGACGGAACCGCCCTTGGGTTTTATCTTTGGATTAGATATGGGCTTCCACCTGGGGCCCGGAATGTTCGTTTTGGATATGCGTTACAGCAGGGACTTTGGCATAACCGCCGTTAAAAGTCCCATTAATCTTCCCTATACCCGGGACCGGCTATCGGCATCCCTGGGCTATAAATTCCTCCTGTGGAAGCGTCAATAGACCCTTCCCGCCGACCGCGAAATTTGAGTTGCATACGCTATTCCCGGGCCCTCGTATCCCGACACGATTAAACCTGTGGATTTGGGCGCATCCGGCGCTCGGCGCCGGACCGGGCTATCCGCTTCAATTCCTCAGCCCCCCTGCGGCGGGCTTGCGGTATTTCCGCTTCTATCCCTTGCGCTTGGCTATGCGATGCCGTCTCCCGCCAGGAAGAACATGAGAAACACGGCGAACCGCAAAGGCAAAAAGAATGGGCCTTCGCGGTTGAGCCGCTTGAGTATTTTTAAGACGCCGGGAGCCCCTACATAATCGCCTCCATGGCGAAGGAAGGATGGTTTTTCTCCGTAAGGAAGGCGACCACCGCTTCCGCCTCGGTGGCTATGGTTTCGTCGCAGATCATATCCGCAAAATTGTCGATCCCATAGAGCGCCTTGGCGGTTTTGTTGATCCGGGGGGCCACATCGTCTTTCAGTTCCTTGGGCATCCAGACTATCCGGGACAGACCCCCTTCGGCGCTGACGAATTTTTTGGAGGCGATAAAATGCCGTCCGTGGCCCATAAAGCCCGGGGTCTGCACGCCGCCGCCGGTCATGGAGGCCAGCTCGCCGAAGGTCATCCCCGTGGGGGTGATCCCCTTGTATTCCCGGTTGACCACCACCACGCCGTTTGCCTCGGGCAGGATCCCGCAGATGCACTCGAAGCAGCCGCAGCTGGTCATGGGGTCTTCCATGATGGAATAGAGGGTCACGGTCTGCACCGCCCCGTGGGTGGCATCTTCCACGGCCTTGTTCACCGAGGCGTAGACCCCCTTCTTTTCGTCCACGAGCCCGTCCTTTGATATGGGCTGGCAGGGTCCGGTGGGGGTGAGTTCCTTGGTGGCGCTGGCGTCCAGCCAGGAAACCGCCCCGCAGAGCCCGAGCCGTTCCGGGGTGATCACGCAGCAGTGGGCCGGGGCGAAGGACTGACAGAGGATGCAGCTGTAAAAGCTGTCCACGCTTTCGTCGGTCATGGAGGCAAGCCGGGAATCCCGGGCCTCGTATTTGGGCATGGCCTCTTTTTCCAGGATCTCCTTGACCCGGCCGGCCTCGGTGAACAGGGTCACCTGGCATTTGTCCACCACCGTCCCGAATTCATCCATGAGCATCACGTAGATCACTTCTCCCAGGTCCTTGATGCGCAGCCCCTTTTCATAGGCCTCTTTGCCGATCCGGACCCGCAGGAGGTTCCGCTGCCCCGTGTGCATGACCCCCTCGATGTAGTTGAACCAGTGGTGGATCTTCCGCTCCAGGACGGGCTCAAAGTCGGTCCGCATCTTGGCCCCGGCCACTTCCACGTACACCGCCAGGGGCAGGTTGAGGGGCGGGCTGCCCTCGCTGATGTCGGGCCCGATAACGGTGATTTTGTGGTCCTCAAGGGAGGCGGCGTCCTTCATGGTGACCAGTTCGCAGGTGGGGCTCTTGTCCGAAGCGAATTCGGCGTACATGTCGTTTTTGCGGATGATCTCCCCCTCGAAGGCCGCGGCAAAGGCCACGGGGATGGCGATTTCCTTCACCTTGATCTTGATGTTCCGCAGTTCCAGGGAGCGTTTGACGGTCTTGTCGTAATCCGTCACCGATTCCAGGGCGCCTGAGATCTGCAAATCACCGATGTCCTGATCCACGACCACGGGGAAGCCCAGGGCTATGGCGCCGGCGCCGGCGGCGACCACCACCT
The DNA here is from genome assembly GCA_031288215.1 of Spirochaetaceae bacterium. GTDB lineage: Bacteria > Spirochaetota > Spirochaetia > Treponematales > Breznakiellaceae > JAIRMO01. The sequence goes on from JAITRV010000172.1 coordinate 3,399, forward strand.
CCGAGAGGGGCCCAAAGGTGTTCACAAAGGCGGGTACCCGTTCCTTGGTATAGGCCAGGAGCCCCGGAAGATCCCCCTCTTTGATGTTGCCGAAGATCAGGGCCGCCCGGATGGCCACGGTCACCACGTGGATCACCGAGGTTACGTCATAGCCCAGGGGCACCACCCGGAATTCCAGCCCCATCTTGACCCCCCCGGCGCGTACCTGATCGATGACTTTGCCCACGAGGAAGGTGAGGAGCCCCTTGCTCTGGTAATCCTTTACCACCTTCGCCACCGAGGCGGGATCCGCCGCTTCCCCCAGTACCACCGCGACGCCGGGAATATCCCCGGTAACCAGGGGCACCCCCAGGGAGCGGATGACGGGGTCCGGCACGAACCCAATCCCCGGTTCTTTGCCGTAGGGCTCCGGTTCCAGGTATTTAAGGCCCTCGATGATCTCCGCGCCCACCGCGGTGGCGAGGCCCGCGTTTAAGGCTTCCCCCAGATCCTCCTTGCCGGAGATGAGGCTTTTCAGCACCCCCACACAGGCGGTGAGGGTTTCCAGTTTTTCCACTTTTACCCCGGTAGCGGTAAAAATAGCCGGGAAGAAATAAGCCGTATCGGGAAAGGCGATCGCCTTGTCCGGCCCGTATTTTTCAATCGCGGTTTTGACGGCCCCTTCGGTTAGGCCCGCTACGGCGTTCGCCCCCGTATAGATCAGATCCGTTAACGCACCCATGGTCTCCCTCCAAATCTTTTGGTTTCCAGCTTTCTTCATGAAAGCCTATTAAACACAACGTTGACCGTATCAGGAATTTATAGCGCCAATTTTTTAATGATTTCCCCCAGGCCCTGTTTGACCGGGGAACTTTCCGGCAGGCCGATGAGGGGCTTTCCCGCCGCGTCGTATTGATAAACCCCCTCGTCCTGGGGGATAACCCCGATGAGGGACAGGCCCTGGGCGGCGATCTCCTCCTCGATCCCCGGATCGAGGCTGCCTCCGGGGGCGCGGTTTACGATGAGCCGCGCCTGGTCCACCTTGAGGTTCAGTTCTTTGATCATCCCGGCAATTCTCCCCGCCGCCTGGATGCCCCGCCGGGAACAGTCGCTTACGAGGAGGATAAGGTCCACCGGCGGAAGTATGCCCCGGCTGATGTGTTCCAGCCCGGCCTCGTTATCCACCACCAAATAGTTGTAATTGGCATAGTATTTTCTAAGCTGTTCCCGGAGTACATCGTTGACATAACAATAACAGCCCTTCCCCTGGCTCCTTCCCATGACCAGCATATCGAAATGGGCCTCTTCCGCCAGGGCGGAACCGAACCGGTAGTTGACGTATTCCTGTTTGGTCATCCCCACGGGAATGGGGCTGTTTTCGTCCAGTTCCGACCGGGCCAGCTCCTCCCGGATCTCCCCCAGGGTGACCGGCCGTTCCACCCCCAGCACTTCGTTGAGGTTGGAGTTGGCGTCGGCGTCCACCGCCAAAATAGGCCCCTTCCCCGTGCCGACCAGGTGATTGATCAACAAACCGCAGAGGGTGGTTTTACCGGTCCCCCCCTTGCCGGCCATAGCGATACTATAGGTCATCTCCCGCTTCCTTATATTCATTATAGAAGCAATCCCGAAACTCCGGTCTTGGGATTGGGCGCTATTAGCCCTTAGTATACTGTACCCCCTCTTTTGGCTCTCGTCAACACTTTTCTTTTCCCGCCCCGAAGTGGGTATGCCCCAGGGCCAGCGCATTTGAAGTTTTGAAGGAAAAATACCAATAATAAGGCTCAGTCACAAATTGTGAGTTTTTTGAGGCGTTTTCAGCATTTTAGCCTCTTTCATGAAGGTTTCTGGCAGGTACGTGAACATTATTTTCAGTTATAGTTGCCTTTTTGTCACAAAAGACAATTTATATGCGCTGGCCCTGGGGTATGCCCCTGTCAACAAGGTAGGGAATGAGGCACCAAAGGGCCGCGGATTATCCGGTTTTTCCCCTCGGACTAAAGCAAAACCGCTGGTCACGCCCATATATAGGGTATGAGAAAGTTACGGTTACTTAGCCAGGGTGTCTGGTATATGGTACGTACCAGGATTAACAATCGGGAACCCTTGTTCAGGCGGCGTGCTGCCGTG
>JAITRV010000217.1 GCA_031288215.1 Spirochaetaceae bacterium
TGCGTGTCCGCTCTGGCGATTCCCGCCTTTGTCGTGACCCTGGGCACCCAGTCCATCGTCCGGGGGCTTGCCTATCTCGCCTCCGGGGGGATGCCCATCTTCGGCGTCACCAAGGCCTACGAAAAAATTGCCGGCGGGTTGATCCTGGACTTCATTCCCTACCTGGTGATCTACTATATCCTCATCGTGCTGTGCTTCGGCTTCATCCTGACCAAGACGGTGTACGGCCGGCGGATCTACATGACCGGGGGAAACGCCGTTGCCGCGGAGGTTTCCGGGATTAACGTTAACCGGATCAAAACGTCGGTTTACGGCATCTGCGGCCTCCTGTCGGGGGTGGCCGGCTGCCTCCTCACCTCCCGGACCATTTCGGGTTCCCCGGTTACCGGTCAGGGCTATGAACTGGACGCCATTGCCGCGGTGGTCATCGGCGGCATCAGCCTGGAGGGGGGCAGCGGGAAGTGGTACGGGTCGATGATCGGCGCCCTGATGCTGGCGGTTATCAGCAACGGCCTCGACATCATGCGGGTCCCTTCCTACTACCAACTGCTCTTTAAGGGGGCCATCATCGTGATCGCGGTTTTTCTGGATGTTCACGGTAAATCAAAACGGAAATAACCGGCGTTTGCCGGTTACAATACACTATTTTGGAGGAAGTTATGAAAAAATTTGCAGCGCTTTTTTCGATCCTGGTACTTTTGGGTACCGCGGCATACGGAAGCGGCAGAAGCCAGGGGGACAGCGGTAAACCGGTGTTTATGCTCTGTATCAGCCACATGACCAACGCCTTTACCACCACCGTTGCCAACAGCATGGGCGCGGCCGCCAAGGCCGCGGGGGCGCAGCTCATCATCAATGAAGGCGGCAATGACATCAGCCGGCAGATCAGCCAGATCGAATCCGGCATCAACCAGAAGGTCTCCGCCATCATCATCGAGCCGGTCTCCGTAAACGGGGTCATTCCGGCGGTGGAGGCCGCCGGAAAGGCCGGAATCCCCGTGATTATCTTCAACCAGAAGATAAGCGATCCCTCCAAGGCGACCACCTTCGTGGGGGTTTCCAACGATACCCTGGGAGCCCTGGAGATGCGCCGGGCCGTACAGGATCTGAAGGGCACGGGCAATGTGGCCCTCCTCCTGGGACCCATGGGTTCCGACGGTCAGCTGGGCCGCTCCAAGGGCTATGCCGATGTCATCGCCCAGAACCCCAACGTCAAGGTGGTGTTTGAAGAAACGGCCAACTGGACCACCGAGGAAGCCCTGAAGCTGGTGGAGAACTGGCTGCAGACGGGAACCAAGATTGACGCCATCGTCTGCCAGAATGACGGTATGGCCTTGGGGGCCGTCAAGGCGGTGGAGGACAAGGGCCTTTCCGGCCAGATCAAGGTATACGGCCTGGACGCCGTGCCGGATGCCCTCAAAGCGGTAAAAGAAGGCCGTCTGGAGGTCTCCGTCTCCCAGGCCACCGAACGGCAGTCCGAGATGGCCATTGACATCGCGATGAAACTCTACCGGGGCGAAACCGTTCCCGCGGAAAACCTGGTGGAAGGAGAAGTCATCGACAAGACCAATGTGGACAAATACCTGTAAGGCCGCGGGGCAAGGAGCAAGTAATAAGGAGCAAGGAGCACGTTAAGCGCGGTGAGCGAACTCGCGGGAATGAAGCGGGAGAAGTGAGGAGAGAGAGGGGAGCAGTGCGATCTTCACTCCTCACTCCTCCCTATTACCTCCTCACTCCTCACGCTTACCTTGGCAAGGAGTATGGTATGAGATTTGGTATTAATACCCTGGATGACCTGGACGTGAAGGACAAGACCGTTCTGTGCAGGATCGATATTAACCAGCCGGTGGATCAGAAAACGGGAACCCTCAAGGACACCACCCGGATCGAGGCCTGTATCCCCACCCTCAAAGAATTGACCGGGAAGGGGGCGAAACTGGTCCTCCTCGCCCATCAGGGGAGCGACATCGAATACAAGAACTTTTACACCACCGAACCCCACGCCACGGTGCTGTCAAAGCTCCTGGGCAAGGAGGTACGCTTCATCGACGATGTCTGCGGCCCCGCGGCCCGGGCGGCCGTCAGGGCCCTCAAGGGGGGGGAAATCCTCCTCCTGGACAATGTCCGCTTTGTGGCGGAGGAGCAGACCCTCTTCGAGACCAAGCTCCTCCTCTCCCATGAGGAGCAGGCCAAGACCCTCCTGGTGCGCAAGCTCGCCCCCCTGGCGGACCTCTACGTCTGCGACGCCTTTGCCGCGGCCCACCGGGATCAGCCCAGCCTCTGCGGCTTTGAGCAGATCCTTCCCAGCGCCATGGGCAGGCTCTTTGAGGAGGAGTTCTGCGTTATTTCGGGGATCATGGAGAAGCCCGAACGGCCCTGCGTCTTTGTCCTGGGAGGGGCCAAGATCAACGACGCCTTCCTCATGATGAATACCGTCCTCTCAGGCGGCATCGCCGACCGGGTCCTCACCGGGGGCCTCGTGGGGGAGGTGCTCCTCTGGGCGGACGATAAGGACATCGGGGAAGGGGCCCGCTCCTTCATCAAGAAAGAGGGCTACGAAGGCCTGGTGGGGACCGCCAAAGCGCTTCTGGCCGCATACCGGGACCGGGTCCTGATGCCCGAAGACTTCGCCGCAGTCCGGGAGGGCCGGCGCGCGGAGTACCCCCTGGGGGCGATTCCCGCCGGCGCCCTGGTCCTGGACATCGGGACCGGGACCGCCGCCCGCTACCAGGCGGAGATCCGGCGGGCCAAGACGGTCTTCGTCAACGGCCCCATGGGGGTCTTCGAGGAGGAGGCCACGGAGCAGGGGACGCGGATGGTGTGGGACGCCCTGGGGGACACGGCGGCCTATACGGTCATCGGCGGGGGGGACAGCATCACCGCCACCAAGAAGTACGGCAAGACGAAGGATATCGACTACATCTGTACCGGCGGGGGGGCGCTGATCCGCTTCCTCACCGGGGAAGAACTGCCGGTGGTCAAGGCCCTGCGGCATGGGTCAAAGATAAGCCCCCGGCGCTAAGCCAAGCATACATGCCCCGCGATGCGTGGGCTCGGAGCCGGTGCTTGGAAGGTTTTGCGGCAGAAGGTGCCGCAAAACCCACGATTTACGGGTTCCGCCGGGACCAGGGCCGCGGCCTTGAACATGTCCCGGATAAAGACTATTTTTTATAGAGGAGTGATGGTATGGTAAAAGTCGGCGTAGCAGGTTACGGCGTCATCGGACAGCGCCTGGCGGACGGGGTGGCATTGCAGAAAGATATGGAACTGGTGGGCATCGCGGACCTCGCACCCACCCTTTCCATCCGGGCCCTGAAAGAACGGGGGATGCCCTACGACCTCTATTTAGTGGAGGGCGCGGATAAGACGAAGTTCGATGCCGTGGGAGTCCCCGTCAAGGGCAGTTTTGCGGACCTCATCGGCAAGGTGGACATCATGCTGGATTCTTCCCCCGGCGGGGTGGGGGCCAAGAACAAGGAGCTCTACGAAAAGGCCGGGGTAAAGGCCATCTTCCAGGGGGGCGAAAAGAACTCCGTGGCGGACGTGTTCTTCCACGGGTATGCCAACTACGAGAAGGGCCTGGGGGCGAGTTATCTTAAACTGACCAGCTGCAACACCACGGGGCTCATCCGCTCGGTGGACTGCCTGGACCGGAAGTACGGCGTTGACCGGGTGGCGATCACGATCATCCGCCGGGTGGCGGACCCCGGGGACTATCACCGGGGGCTGACGAACGCCCTGCAGATGGACAAGGCCCCCTCCCACCAGGCGCTGGACCTGATGACCATCATGCCCCACGTGGAGGCCACGGGCATCCTGGTGCACACGCCGGTTACCCACGGGCACATCATCACGGTGGTGGCCCACGGGAAGGGGGGAAAGAAGATCAGCCGGGATATGGCGCTGGAGGCCTTCAAGACCCACGACCGGATACGGGTGGTCCGGCTGGAGGACGGCTTCCTGGGGAACGCCTCCTTCTTCCGGTATGCCCGGGACCTGGGGAATCCCCGGGGGGATATGTACGAGATTGGCCTGTGGGAGGACAGCATCGTGGAAAGCGGGGAAACCGTCATGTACGCTATCAATATCCCCCAGGAATCGGTGACGATTCCGGAAACCATGGACGGCATCCGGGCGGCCCTCAAGATGCAGGGAGATTCGGCCTCCGCCACCGCGGAGACGAACAAGTATCTGGGTCTTGGGAAATGGAAGCGGTAAGGGCGCGTTTTTTTAATGTTTTTTATATAGAAGAACTATAAAAAAGAAACCATCAGAACCCCGGGGAGTTTGAAACCGGGGGTTCTGAAAAAAGGGGGCTCTGAAAACCGGGGGAACGAAGAACCCAGGGCTTAGAACCCTTTATTATGATTCCCCCTCTGGGGGTAAAGCCCCCTGTGGGGGGAAGGGAGAAGAAATGAAGATCGATCCGTCCTTGAAAAATCTGGGATCATTGTTCCCCGATAGTTTTACCGGAGATCAGCGGGCCCGGGCTCAGACCCTGTTCCTGAAAAATCTTGCCGCGGAAGCCCACCGCTTTTACGGCGGCAAGATGCAGACCCTGCCCAAATGCGGGCTCTACGGCCTGGCATGGTTTAACGTCTGGTATACCCCGGGGGTATCCCAAATCTCCACCACTATCCGGGATAACAACGATGCCTCCTTTGCCCTCTCCAACCGGGGCAACCTGGTGGCGGTGGTGTCCGATTCCACCCGGGTCCTGGGGGACGGGGACTGTACCCCTCCGGGAGGCCTGGGGGTCATGGAGGGCAAGGCCATGCTCATGAAGTACCTGGGCGGGGTGGACGCGGTGGCCCTCTGCGTGGATTCCAAGGGGCCCGACGGGAAAAACCAGCCTGACAAACTCATCGAATTCGTCAAGATGGTCCAGCACTCCTTCGGGGCCATAAACCTGGAGGATATCAGCCAGCCCAACTGCTTTAAGGTCCTGGACGAGCTTCGGGATGCCTGCGATATTCCGGTTTGGCACGACGACGCCCAGGGGACGGCCTGTATCACCCTGGCGGCCCTCATCAACGCGCTGAAACTGGCGGGGAAGAAGCTCGGAGAAGCGAAGATCGTCTTCCTCGGGGCGGGGGCGGCCAATACCACCATCGCCCGGCTGATTCTGGCCGACGGGGGGGACGGCGCCAAGATGGTCATCTTTGATTCCACGGGAAGCCTCCACGCGGGCAGGGACGACATCAGGAAGGACGCGCGGAACTACCGCAAGTGGGAACTCTGCGAGAAGACCAACCCCGGCCGCGCTCCCTCCATTGCCGAGGCCCTCAAGGGGGCGGACGCGCTCATCGCCCTGTCCACCCCCGGCCCGGACACGGTGAAGCGGGAATGGGTCCGGTCCATGGCGGATAAGTCCATCGTCTTTACCTGCGCCAACCCGGTGCCGGAAATCTGGCCCTATGCGGCCAAGGAGGAGGGGGCCTATATCGTTGCCACCGGCCGGGGGGATTTCCCCAACCAGGTGAACAACTCGGTCTGTTTCCCCGGAATCCTCAAGGGGGCCCTCCTGGTCCGGGCCCGGAAGATCACCGACGGCATGGCAATCCGCTGCGCCCACTCCATCGCGGAATTCTCCGAGAAGCGGGGAATACATGCGGACAACATCATCGCCACCATGGAAGAGACCGACGTCTTTGCCCAGGAAGCGGCGGATGTGGCCCAACAGGCGATCAAGGAAGGGGTCGCCCGGGTGAACCTTTCCTGGGAAGAAGTCTATAACCGGGCCACGGCGGACATTGCCGCCGCCCGGGCCGTGGTGGAGGACATGAAGAAGCTTGGCCACATCAAGGAGCCCCCGGCGGAGATCCTGGAGGCGGCCTTGAAAAAGGCCGTTGACGCGGTAAAATGAGCCATGCAAGGAGCGTACCGGCAGCGCCGGCGCGCTCCTTGCGTAACTCCCCGGCAGGTAAAATCCTCAAGCCTTCTGAGCGTGTTTTAATCGTAATGAAATTTACAGGAGAGAATTTCAATCGTTTCATGTTCGACTTTATAGACCAGCCGGTGTTCTCTGGTTATTTCCCTCGACCAATAGCCGGATAGCTCATATTTGAGGGGCTCCGGTTTCCCCAATCCGGTATAGGGTGTGCGGGCAATATCTTTGATCAACGTCATGATCTTTTTCGCTATTTTTTTATCATCTATTGTCCATGCATAGTATGCGTTGAATACATCGTCATTCGCAAAGACTATCTTCATGTTATCATGGCTTCCATCTCGCCTATGGTCATCGCATGAACCCGGCTGCCATTTTTCACATCCTCCAGGGCCTTCGATAAATGTCCGCGATTCGCTTCTGTGGACAAGAGGTATTCCGTTTCATCTTTGATCTCCTCAACCGTTACCGCGATCGCTTTACCCGTGAATGTTTCCTTGAGTATCTTAAAGAAATCATCATTGAGCTCACCCGGTTTGAGCCGATAGGTTATATCCATCATGGTCTCCTCGTCTTGAATATACCATAGTATCGTTTCCTTTACCAGACAAAAAGAAGGGGAGGCATTCTCAAAAGGCTATGCCTGAGCACCGCTTTTTGAGAAGGCCTCCCTTCCGGTAGGTTTCCGTTAAGGAGCGTGCGCAGAAATACCATGCGGGGCATGGTATTCTTGCGCGGTTCCTTACTACTGCAGAAGCTGGAGTACGGCCTGACCTCTCTGATTCGCCTGGGCAAGCATCGCCGTCCCTGACTGGCTGAGGATCTGGTTCTTGGTATAAGAGACCATCTCGTTGGCCATATTGGTATCCCGGATGCGGGACTCGGAGGCTTGCAGATTTTCGGCCCCAATGTCGAGGCCGCGGATCGCGTGTTCCATGCGGTTCTGGTAGGCGCCGAGATCGGCCCGCTGTTTGCTGATCCGCTTCAACGCCTCGTCGAGGGTTCCAATGGCACGGTTGGCGCTGTCCGGTTCGGACAGCGAAAGAATCGTCTCGTCACCAACGTTGCGGACCCCGAGGCCCTTGGCGGTCATGGTGCCGATAAATACCCGCTCCCGCTGATCCATATTGGCGCCGACATGGAACCACATAGAGGCGGTAACGATGTTTTCGCCGAGCTGGCGGCCAAACCGTCCGGTAAGCATATTCATGCCGTTGAACTGGGCGTGGGATGCAATTCGGTCGATTTCGTCAATTAAGGCGGAGACTTCGATCTGGATATACAGCCTGTCTTCGGCGGTATAGATACCGTTCGAGGACTGAACCGCCAGTTCCCGGATCCGCTGCATGATGTCCTGGGTTTCCTGAAGATACCCTTCAGCGGTTTGAATAAAGGAGATTCCATTCTGAGCGTTGAAAGAGGCCATATTCAAACCCCGGATCTGACTGCGCAGTTTTTCTGAAACCGCGAGCCCTGAGGCATCGTCGCCGGCGCGATTGATGCGTAAGCCGCTGGACAGCTTCTCCATGTTCTTGTCCAGATAGGTCTGGCTAACTTTGAGAGACCTGTCGGCAAACATCGCGCTTAAGTTGTGATTGATAATCATATACACTCCTTTGGTCTTTCCGGCGCCCTATTCACACACCCGCTGTACACGCATAAACCGTATCCAACCGGATAGGCGTTTTCCGAATAGCGACCCGTCTTCTGACGGCCGGCGCCGCGGCATCCTTGCCGTGATAAAACCTTGCGGTCTTATAAAAAAATAATGTGCCCGGTATGCGCCCTGGGGTACATACCCTGAACCCTCACCCGCCCGTTCCGGAGAGTAAGGGGAAACCGTCGATTCTCCGAATCGAGGTTCCATGAACGGAGCCGATGAACTTCGTTCATAAATCACGCAGCCCCGGAGGCCCGACGGGCACGGGAACGCGTTTGATTCACTATTAATATCGGATTCCCGGAAAAAGCCTTGAGAGAAATTTGAAACAATTCGGAGCGGCGGCTCATTTTTCCCGCAGCGCCGCTTCCAGGGCCTGCCGGGGATCCCGGCGGCTCTTGAGGGTCTTGGCCGCGGCGATGAGGCGGGGCAGGTCCCGGCCGCTGCGCTTGTAGAGGTCCTCCAGATAATCCCCCCCGGAATAGTAGAGCCGGTACAGTTCGAGGTAGGCGTTGTTCACCGGCACTTGGGAAAAACCCCGGTAATTATCGCTGCGGAAGCGGCTTTCATAGGTTTCCTCAAAGCGGACCTGGGCGGCCCGGATGATCTCCTCTTTCAGCCTGAGTTTTTCCTCCCGGCCCCGGCCGCTGCGGTACAGGGCGTCGAGTTCTTCGATCAGGCCCTGAATAAAGGCGACGAAGGCGGCGCTGTCCGCTTCTCCGTCGATCATGGCCCGGTACTCCGGGGAATCGGGGCCGAAGGTCCGCTCCAGGTAGAGCCGGGACCCCTCGCGGCCCACGAATTCCGCTAATTCCTCGTTGAACTGGGATCGGCCCTTGAGGTATACCGTGGCGTGGAAGGTTTCGTGGATGAGCAGGTCCGCCAGCCGGTGTACGGGATAGCGGCGCATATACGAATAGAGGGGGTCCTTAAACCAGCCCAGGGTACTGAAGGCCTCCACGGGCCGAATCCACAGGTCCAGGTCCTTTTTCTTCAATTTTTCCCCCTCCCGGCGGGCATCCTCGATGTCAAAGAAGCCCTTGTAGGGGACTTTTCCCACCACGGGGAACCACCACTCATGGCGGGTAAAGGAATCCTTCGCGGCCGCGGAAACCACCGCCGCCAGGTAGTCCCGCTCAATGGCGACATACCGGGTATAGTTGGCGGTCTCCCGGAGCCCCAGCTCTTCCTGGGCAAACCGGCGTATATCCCGGATCCGCTCCACAAAACGGCGGTTTTCCCCGTCCCCGCCGTCCTGCGCCTCAAGCTTTTCCAGGGGAATGGCCCGGTTCAGGTAACCCAGCATGGCGATCCCCTGCTTGAGGGTATAACACCCGGAAAAGAGGGCGGAAAGCCCGAGGAGGATGCCCGCCGCCCCCAGGACCGGCAGGACCGTATACAGCACCATCGAACTCATCTTCATATCCCCCAGTATACCACAAATACCAATTAACAAGGAAGAAATGCCGCTCCGTTCTTTCCTACTTGCTACTTATTGCTTGGTATGAGAAGCTGTTTCCTATGGATGAAAGCATCACCGGCCTCCTTTCCCCGGGGGAGGGGGCGTCCCTCCGCGGCTGGTACCTCTGGGGTATGGCCTTCGTCCGGGCGGTTCAGGGCCCGGAAAACCCCGGCCTGACCGCCCTGGTCAAGGCCCTGACCCTCCTGGGTTCGGAGCTGTTCTATATACCGGCGGTTCTCTTCATATATTGGTGTGTGGACGAGCGGAAGGGGCAGCGGCTGGTCCTGCTGCTCCTGCTCTCCACCTGGCTCAATACCGCCCTGAAGGACCTGCTGAAGCAGCCCCGGCCCTATTTCCTGGACCCGTCGGTGGGCCGGGCCCGGGCCTCCGGCTACGGGCTGCCCTCGGGCCATGCCCAGCAGTCCCTGGTATTCTGGGCCGCCGCGCTTGCCCCCCGGAAGCCCGCCTGGATCATCGCCGGCGCCGTCTCCCTGGTCATGGCCTTTACCCGGCTCTACCTGGGAGTCCACTTCCCCACGGACCTCGCCGCCGGCTGGCTCCTGGCCCTGGGCATCCTCGCCCTCTCCGCTCTCTTTTGGGTCCCCCTGGGTTCCCTCCCCTCCGTGGGCTCCCTCCTGAACGCCGGGAGCACCCGGATGAGGATGATCGCCCTGGCGGGGGCGGCCTTTGTGATGAACGCCCTCTACGGCGCGGACCGAAGCCTCGGGGCCCTGTTCCTGGGTTTCGGCGCGGGCTATACCCTGATGATCCGCTCCTTCCCCTTTTCCGCCGCCGCTCCGGGCGCTTCCCCCCTTCCGGCCTGGCTGCACCGGCTCCTCCGCTTCGCTTTGGGGGCCGCCGGGGCCTTCCTGATCTACCGGGGCTTCGGGGTCTTCCGGGAACTATTCGCCGCCGCCTCCTCCTTCCTGGGGGCCGCTGAACTGGGCCGTTTCCTCCACTACGGCCTCCTGGGGCTCTGGGCCTCCGCGGGCGCCCCCTGGCTTTTCCTGCGGCTCCGCCTGGCATCATACCAAGAGCAAGAGAAACAACCGCACACTCGAAAAAGTTGAACAAGGACGCATACCGCGCTGATTTTCCTTTTTTCAAAGCAATTTAACCACGCCGGACTATAGTCTGACGTGGTTCATTTTGATTCGAAC
>JAITRV010000221.1 GCA_031288215.1 Spirochaetaceae bacterium
TTAAAAATGTTCTAAAGAACATCGGCCTGAAGAACATGACCATAACCTTCGTGGCGGAAGCCTACCCCCGGAAGCTGATTGTTTCGCTAAAAGAGACCTTTGGATACGAGGTGACGGAGCAGTGGCGGGGGGATGTTGCTCAAAAGGGGCGATATTACCCCTCCCTGCGGCGTCCCCTGTTCAGAGTACGCCACATTCCCCGCTTCCATGACCTCGGCGGAAAGCCACTTCCCGATTATCCTTCGGACGTTAGTCCATATGCGTTTACTTACCGGACAAGGTAGCACAAAACCAACAGAAATATCCACAAAACCCGGAAATGGGAGAGGAAAATTCGTGTTTTCCACATCCAAATCAGGCGTAAAAACCCTTAAGTATACGCACATGGGGGGAGACCCCTTGATTCCATCGGACCTGCGTTAGTCTGTTAAACCTGCCGCCGGACCGGCGCCCTGGGCGGCCAGGACGGGGTTCAGGTATTTTTCGATGTATTCGGTTTTTATCCGCAGGAGTTCGTCCCGGGGGATTTCCGTGAGTACGGTCCAGCCCAGGTCCAGGGTGCGGCCAATGTCACGGTTTTCGTATTCGCTTTGGGAAAGGAAGACCTGCTCAAAACGTTCCCCAAACTTGAGATACTGCCGGTCGGTTCCGGACAGCTCCTCCTCCCCGATGATGGAGGCCAGGTTCCGCACCTGTTTGACCCGCGAATAGGCGGCAAAAAGCTGGCTGGACACGTCCTTGTGATCCTCCCTGGTCATGCCGGGCCCGATGCCGTCCTTCATGAGACGGGAAAGGCTGGGAAGCCCCGCCACCGGCGGATAGACTCCCCGCTGGAAGAGTTCCCGATCCAGGACGATCTGCCCCTCGGTGATGTAGCCTGACAGGTCCGGAATGGGGTGACTGATGTCGTCATTGGGCATGGTGAGGATGGGAATCTGTGTGATGGATCCGCTGGACCCGTTGATCTTCCCCGCCCGCTCGTAGAGGCTCGCCAGGTCCGAGTAAAGATAGCCGGGATAGCCCTTGCGGCTGGGCACCTCCCCCCGGATCGATGAGACCTCCCGCAGGGCCTCGCAGTAGTTGGTCATGTCGGTCATCACCACCAGGACGTGCATGTTCTTTTCGTAGGCCAGGTACTCGGCGGCGGTAAGGGCGCAGCGGGGGGCCACGAGCCGTTCCAAGCTGGGGGCGTCCGCCAGGGAGAGGAACACAACCACATTGGCCAGGACCCCGGTACGCTCAAAGTCGTCCAGGAAAAAGCGGGCAACATCGTACTTGACCCCCATGGCGCAGAACACGATGACAAAGGATTCCGCGGATATCCCTCTTGGGGTCCCGTTCTCTGCCCCCGCATCGATGATCGTGGCCTGCCGGACGATCTGGGCGGCAAGCCGGTTGTGGGGAAGCCCGTTACCGGAAAATATGGGGAGCTTCTGCCCCCGGATCAGGGTGTTCATGCCGTCAATGGCGGAGATGCCGGTCTGGATAAAGTCCCGGGGGTAGGTCCGGGCATAGGGGTTGATGGGAAGGCCGTTTACATCCAGGGTAGTAGAAGAAAAAATGTCCCCGTAGCCGTCGATGGGTTCCCCCAGGCCGTTGAAGATCCGGCCCAGGAGACCGGGCCCCACTCGCAGTTCCATGGGCTTCCCCAGGAATTCCACCCGGGAATCGGCGGCGGAAAGGCCGGTATTGCTGCCGAAAATCTGGATGGCGGTCCAGTCTCCGCTCATATCCACCACCCGGCCCAGCCGGCGGCCCTCCTCCCGGTCATAGACCGCCACCACCTCATTAAAGCCCACATCCCGGCTCCGCTGGGTTATCACCACCGGTCCCTCGATTCTGGTAAGGCCCCGGTATTCAACACCCCGCATATTAAAAACCCTCCCTTAGACTGAGTCCATCGATGTCCCGGTAACTCCGCTCCAGTTCCTCCAGGCTTCCCCGCATCTCCCGCTCAAAGTCATCCAGCCCCGCAAGCTCGTCGTTTTTCACCAGGCTTTTCAGGCGGGAAAGATTCTCCCGGATGGGGAGACTTGTAATCTTGGTAAGGGGAGCTCCCAGCTTAACGCAGCCCTGGACCCGGCGGTGAAACTCCATGATAAGTTCCAACAGCCGTATCTGTTTGGCGGGGACGCAGTACATATCAACTTCATCGTAGGAATTCTGCTGCAGAAAGCCGTTTTTCAGTATCTCCGCGGTGATAAGAACCAGCCGTTGATCGTCGGGCAGGGCGTCGGGGCCGATGAGCCGCACGATTTCCGCCAGCCGCTGTTCCCGCTTGAGGAGGTCCAGAGCTTCCTGCCGGACCTGGGCCCACTGGGGGCCCACCTTTTCCCACCAGGGTTTAACCTCATCGGCGTACTCCGAATAACTGTCGATCCAGCTTATGGCCGGATAGTGCCGGGCGTTGGCCAGATCCCGGTCCAGGGCCCAGAAACAACGGATGAACCGCTTGGTATGCTGGGTCACCGGTTCGGAGAAGTCCCCGCCGGGGGGGGACACGGCGCCGATGATCGACACCGAACCTTCCAGCCCCGAAAGGGTCTTAACCCGGCCCGCCCGCTCGTAGAATTCGGCAAGCCTGGTGGGGAGGTAAGCGGGGAAACCCTCCTCCGCGGGCATCTCCTCCATACGGCCGGAGAGTTCCCGCAGGGCCTCGGCCCAGCGGCTGGTGGAATCCGCCATGATGGCCACATGGTAGCCCATGTCCCGGTAGAACTCCGCCAGGGTAACGCCGGTATAGATCGAAACCTCCCGGGCGGCCACCGGCATGTTGGAGGTGTTGGCGATGAGGATCGTCCGCTCCATCAGGGAGCGGCCGCTGCGGGGATCGGTGAGGCGGGGGAATTCGGTAAGTACGTCGGTCATCTCGTTACCCCGCTCCCCGCAGCCGATATAGATGATCACTTGGGCATCGCACCACTTGGCAATGGCGTGCTGGGTCATGGTCTTGCCCGTACCGAAGCCCCCGGGAATGGCGGCGGTCCCCCCTTTGGACAGGGGAAAAAACACGTCGATGACCCGCTCCCCGGTAACCAGAGGCTGATCCGGGGAAAGCCGGTCCAGGGAAGGCCGGGGCATACGGACCGGCCACCACTGGGCCATGGCAATCTCCCCGCCCAGGCTGGTCCTGGC
>JAITRV010000259.1 GCA_031288215.1 Spirochaetaceae bacterium
CTTATCACCGGCGGCGTCAAATCGGGGAAATCAAGCCGCGCCCTGGACCTCTGCCGGGAATGGCCCCGGCCGGTCTCGTTTATCGCCACCGCGGAAATTCTGGATGCGGAGATGCGGGAGCGGATCGCGCGGCACCAGGAGGAACGGGCCGCCCTGGCGGGGCCGGGGGGCTTTGTGACCATCGAGGAGCCGGTGGAACTGGACCGGGCCCTTGAGCGGGCCGGGGAGTACGCGCTGGTGGACTGCATCCCCATGTGGATCAACAACCTCCTCTACTACCGCCGGGAGGGGGATTTTTCCCCCATCCTGGAGGGCTTTATCCGCCGCCTCCGGGGGAACTGCATCGTGGTCACCAACGAAACGGGCCTGGGAAACATTCCCTTTGACGAAGCCACCCGGCATTACAACCGGCTCCTGGCCGAGGCCAACCGGCGGATCGCCCAGGCGGCGGACCGCCTCGAACTGATGGTGGCCGGCATCCCCCTCCGGGTAAAGTAAAGCCCCGGTCATGGAAAGACCGGGGCTGAGAAACGCTCCCGCCAACGGCTCGGCCGGACTTAGGATACGCGCTGGGCCGCCCGAATCAGGTGGTTTATCAGCATACAGTTCGTGACCGAACCGACCCCGCCGGGCACCGGGCTGATGGCCGCCACAATGGGTTCCACCTCGGCAAACTTCACGTCCCCGCAGGTTCCCTTGCTGCCGTCGGGCTTCGGGTTGACCCCGACATCCACCACGATCTGGCCTTCCCGGAAGGATTCTTTGCCCACGCTTTCGGCCCGGCCCATGGCCACCACCACGATATCCGCTTCCTTGATAATGGACGGCATATCCTTGGTCTTGGAATGACAGATGGTTACGGTGCCGTTCTTCTCCAGGAGCAGCAGGGCCACGGGTTTCCCGATAACGGTACTGCGGCCCACCACCACCACCCGCTTGCCCGCGGGATCGATCTGGTAGTGCTCCAGGATCTTGATCACCGACTCCGCGGTACAGGGAGCATAGCCCTGGCCGGAACCGGAGTAGAGGCCGGCCATGGACCCGTCGGTAATGCCGTCCATGTCCTTCCGCGGCAGCAAGGCCGCCCGGGCCGCGTTGTCGTCGATGTGCTTGGGCAAGGGCCGGAAGAGCAGAATCCCGTGAACCCCCGAATCGTCATTCGCCTGACGAATGGCTTCCAGTAATTTCTCCTGGGTGGTATCCTCGGGGAGCACGTAATTCTTTACCGCCGCGCCCACTTCTTCGCACCGCTTGGTCGCCCCTTTCTCATAGGAAATATCCGGCCCCTTCTCGCCGACACGGATGATGCCCAAGGTCGGCGTGATTCCCTTGGCTTTTAACGCCTCCACATCCTTCTTCATGACGGCGGTCAAGGCTTCGGCTACTTCTTTTCCGCTTAGTAACTGCCCCATGGTTATTTACCTCATTCTTTCTTTAAGTATTTCTTGACGCTGTCAAAGATACGATCCGCCAAGGGGCCGTACTCAGCCAGGAGCGCGTCGGCTTCCTGGTTATACGCCGCCGCCGTCGCCGTGTCCTTCATCGCCGAGGTGTTGATGTACACGTTCAGGCTTGCCCCGAAAAGGGCGGCCTTGCAGAAGATCACCCCCACGCCGGCGTCGCTCACCGCGAGGCGGCTGCCCTTGGCGGCGAATTCCTCGTGGAGCCGGACGGCCTCGGCGCATTTACGCATGATCTCCAGGGGTACGGCGCAGGCATCCTTGAGGGCGGCCCCCATGACCCGGTCCTTTTCCTGCCGCTCCGCCTCGGTTTCCTTGGGCAGGCTGTAGGCCTTGGCCAGGGGCTCAAATCCATCGGCATCCCGCTGGATCAGGGCCAACAGCTCCCCCTGGAGCCGTTCCGCATCCTTCTTGAGCCGCTGCATGTCCGCTTCCACGTCGGCGTACTTCTTCTTCCCCACCGTGAGGGCCGCCACCATACTTCCCAGGGCGGTTCCTACGGCCCCCACCAGGGCGGAGGCGCCCCCGCCGCCGGGGACGGGGGCGCTGCTGCTCAGAATCGAAACAAATTCCGCGCAGCTTAATTCTGAAAACTGCTTCATCGTATCCGCCCCGGCCTTTGCCTAGAAGAGCCCGGAGATCTTGCCCGTGATGTCCACGTCGATCTTTTCCGCCGCGGGTACAGGGGGCAAGCCCGGCATGGTCATGATTTCACCCGTCAGGGCCACGATAAAGCCCGCGCCGGCGGAGATCTTGATGTTCCGCACCGTGAGGGTCCAGTTCTTGGGCGCCCCCCGGACGGTCTGATCGTCGGTGAAGCTGTATTGGGTCTTGGCCATACAGATCGGCACCTTGTCCATCCCGAGTTTTTCAAGCTGCTCGATCTGCTTCTGGGCATTCGGCAGGATGTTCACGTTTTCGGCGTGGTAGATCTTCTTCGCGATGGCTTCGATCTTGTCTTTGATGGAGGCGTTCTCGTCGTAGCTGTAGGTGAATTGATTCGGCTGCTCGCAGAGGCGGATCACTTCTTCCGCCAGCTTGAGGCCGCCTTCGCCGCCCTTGGCCCAGACTTCGGAGAGCGCCACGTTTACCCCGAGCTTCTTGCATTCCGATTCGACCAGGTCGAGTTCCGCCTTGGTATCGGTGGGGAAGGCGTTGATCGCCACCACCGCCGGCAGCTTGAAGACCTGGGTTATGTTCTCGATGTGCTGGAGCAGGTTCGGGAGCCCCTGCTTGAGGGCCTCCAGGTTCTCCTTGTTCAGGTCCGC
Source organism: Spirochaetaceae bacterium (assembly GCA_031288215.1). Classification (GTDB taxonomy): domain Bacteria; phylum Spirochaetota; class Spirochaetia; order Treponematales; family Breznakiellaceae; genus JAIRMO01. The sequence continues at coordinate 2,729 of JAITRV010000259.1, forward strand.
CTTGGCGACTCCGCCGTGATGCTTGAGGGCCCGGACGGTGGCGACAATGACCACCGCGTTGGGTTTGAGCCCCGCGAAGCGGCATTTGATGTCGAGGAATTTCTCGGCCCCGAGGTCCGCGCCGAAGCCCCCTTCGGTGACGGCATATTCCCCCATCTTCAGGGCGAGTTTGGTCGCCATGATCGAGTTACAGCCGTGGGCGATATTGGCAAAGGGGCCGCCGTGGATGAACGCCGGGGTTCCTTCCAGGGTCTGGACCAGGTTCGGCTTGAGGGCGTCCTTGAGGAGGGCGGCCATCGCGCCCTGGGCGTTCAGTTGGGAGGCGGTTACCGGTTTTTCGGAGCCGTCGGACTGCTTGCCGTAGGTGTAGCCCACGATGATGCGGCCCAGGCGTTTTTTCAGGTCCTCGATATCGGCGGACAGGCAGAGCACGGCCATGATTTCCGAGGCGACGGTGATGTCGTAGCCGTCTTCCCGGGGGGCGCCGTTGGCCTTGCCGCCCAAGCCGTCAACGACGAAGCGGAGCTGCCGGTCGTTCATATCGACGCAGCGGCGCCATATAATCTTGCGGGGATCGAGGTTGAGCTTATTGCCCTGGTAAATGTGGTTGTCCACCATCGCCGCCAGGAGGTTGTTCGCCGCGCCGATGGCATGGAAGTCCCCGGTAAAGTGGAGGTTAATGTCCTCCATGGGGATCACCTGGGCCCAGCCGCCGCCGGCCGCGCCGCCCTTGACGCCGAATACCGGCCCCAGGGAGGGTTCCCGGAGGGCGACCACGACTTTCTTGCCGAGCCGGGAAAGGCCGTCGGAGACGCCCACGGTGGTGGTGGTCTTCCCTTCCCCCGCGGGGGTCGGGGTGATGGCGGTGACGAGGACGAGCTTGCCGTTGGGCTTGTTTTTCAGCTCGTTGTTCAGGTAGTTGTAATCGATCTTCGCTTTGTAGCGGCCGTACTGTTCGATGTACTTTTCGGGAATGTCAAGTTTTTTGGCAATTTCCAGAATATCGTAAGCGTGCTCAGGATATACCGCCTGAGCGATTTCGATATCGGAACCAGCAAATTTCTTTACCGCGTCTGATCCTTTTGCCATAATGCAAAATCTCCTTTGTCTTTAAGAATAACCATAACCAGACGCCTCAAAAGGGCGCCCGGTATTTTTTATAAGCGCGCTTACTGATCCTGCAACCTGATGCCGGAATCGATGACGATTTTCGCCACATCAACGCTCTTGTTGAGGGCGTAGAGGTGAATTCCCTGCAGATCGGTGTTCATATAGGCCCATATCTGCTTGACGGTGTATTCCATACCGGCTTTCTTGAAGTCCGCCGCCAGTTCTTTGACTACCGCTTCGCTGGCGCCCCGGACGGGGGTGTACTTCCCGATGATGGCGGCGAGTTCCGCGGGGATGGAGCAGCCGTTAGACACGGTCATGTTGATGATCGGGTCCCGGACGAGGGCGGGCATGAGGCCCATGACGAAGGGGACGGTGATCCCGGCTTTCCGGCATTTTTTGACCCACCGTTCATACGCGGGAACATCGTGACAGAGCTGGCACATAATAAATTCAGCGCCGGCGTCCTGTTTTTCGCGGATGAAGGCGATGTCGGACTCCAGGCTGACGGCCAGCAGGTGCTTTTCGGGGTCCCCCGCCGCGGCAATGGCGAACTTATCGCCAAAGTTCTGCCGCAGGAAGCGGATCAGGTGGTTGGCGTTCTCGAAATCGCCGCCGGTGGTGGTCATGAGCTTACCGGTGGCGGGGTCTTTGGGGAAATCACCGCGCATGGCAAGGACATTTTCAATTCCCAAATCAAGATACTTCTGTACCTTTTCTTTGATTTCCCCTTTTGAATGCCCGATACAGGTAAAGTGGGTCATACAGGTGACCTTGTTTTTGGTGATAAAGTCGCAAATCTCGATGCTCTTTCCAACGTTGGTCCCGCCGGCCCCATAGGTACAGCTGATAAAATCAGGCTTGAAGCGAAACAGCTCTTTCAGCTCATTCTGCAGCTTCGGGACGCCGTCGTCTTCTTTGGGGGGGAACACTTCAAAAGAAAAGGACATTCTCTTTTTTAGTATTTCTGGAATTCTCATAAACACCTCCGGCATTACCGTTCTTCGGCAATTCTTCTAATTGTTGTACTCATTATCCACACGGGGCAACGCCCCGCAGTGCGCGGGTATTCTTCTTATCTTATACCCGCTTCCGAATTCCGTCAAGCAAATTCTTTCAGACTCTCAGGGCTCCTGCATTTACTCAAAAAAAGAAGAAGAACCACGGACACACAC
>JAITRV010000273.1 GCA_031288215.1 Spirochaetaceae bacterium
GGCAGGGAAATACCCCGGGCGACCCCTTTTGAGCAGAGGAACCAGTTATGCCGTAGGCATCAAGAGCAACGTCGCGAACAGGGGGCGACCGGGGTATTTCCCTGACAGGACCCCCCGGCAGATCTCTTGCGTGCCGGCCCGTGCCGGGGCGGGGCGGGGACAGCCGGGGGGTATCCGATCGGGCCTTCCTGGTATAGACTAAGCTCATCCAACACGCAGGAGGAGAACCCATGCGTCCCTTTGAGGTAGTTTCCCCCTTTAGCCCGGCGGGGGATCAGGGGCAGGCCATCCGGGCCCTGGCGGAGGGAATCCGCGCCGGGGATACGTATCAGACCCTCCAGGGGGTCACCGGATCGGGGAAGACCTTTACCATGGCTAAGATCATCGAGGAAGTGCAGATGCCCACCCTGATCGTGAGCCACAACAAAACCCTGGCGGCCCAGCTTTTCCGGGAATTCAAGGGCTTTTTTCCCCATAACGCGGTGGAATACTTCGTCTCCTATTACGATTACTACCAGCCCGAGGCATACGTGGCCAGCCGGGACCTGTATATCGAGAAGGACGCCTCGATTAACGAGGAGATTGAACGGCTGCGGCTTTCCGCTACCCGGAGCCTCATGGAGCGGGAGGACGTGATCATCGTGGCCACCGTGTCCTGCATCTACGGCCTGGCAACCCCGGAGGTCTACCGGAAGATGACCGCCACCTTTTCCACGGGGGAAACCGTCGATGTGGACGCCCTGATCCGGCGTTTCGTGGAACTCCAGTACGAGCGGAACGACGCGGTCCTGGAGCGGGGCCGCTTCCGCCGCCGGGGGGATACCCTGGAGATATTCCCCGCCTACCTGGAGGAAGCCTACCGGGTGGACCTGGATTGGGACCGGGTGGAGCGGATCAGGCGTTTCGATCCGGTCTCCGGGGAAATCCTGGAGGAAATCGACCGGGCCCTGATCTACCCGGCCAAACAGTTCGTCATGCCCGTCGAGATGATCCGCAACGCTTTGGGGGACATCAAGGCGGAACTGGCGGAACGTTACGAATTCCTCAAAAGCACCGGGAAGCTCCTGGAGGCGGAGCGGCTCAAGACCCGGGTGGAATACGACATCGAGATGCTCACCGAGATGGGCTACTGCCCGGGCATCGAGAACTACTCCGCACCCCTGGCGGGCCGTAAAAGCGGGGAGGCCCCGGACACCCTGATCGACTACCTGCCGAAAAAACACCTCACCTTCATCGACGAAAGCCACGTCACCCTGCCCCAGATCGGGGCCATGTTCGCCGGGGACCGCAGCCGCAAGCAGAACCTGGTGGACTACGGCTTCCGTCTGCCCTGCGCCCTGGACAACCGGCCCCTGCGCTACGACGAGTTCGAGGCCCGGCTGGACAAGACGGTCTTCGTCTCCGCAACTCCGGGAAAGGCCGAGACGGACCTGTCCAAACGGGTGGTGCAGCAGTTGATCCGGCCCACGGGGCTTTTGGACCCGGAAATCGAGGTGCGCCCCAGCGAGGGCCAGATGGAAGACATCTACGGCGAGGTACGGAAGCGGATCGATGCCGGGGAACGGTCCCTGATCCTCACCCTGACCAAGAAAATGGCCGAGGACCTCACGGACTACCTTTCGGGGCTGGGCCTCAAGGTCCGCTACATCCACAGCGAGGTGGAAACCATCGAGCGGGTGGAGATCCTCACCCAGCTTCGCCAGGGGGCGTTCGACATCCTGGTGGGGATCAACCTCCTGCGGGAGGGGATAGACCTGCCGGAGGTGTCCTTTATCGCGATCCTCGACGCGGACAAGATCGGCTTCCTCCGCTCCCTCACGAGCCTGGTACAGATCATCGGCCGGGCGGCCCGGAACGCCGCGGGGAAGGTGATCATGTACGCCGACCGGGAGAGCCCCGCCATGCGGGAGGCCATCGCCGAAACCGAACGCCGCCGGGCGATCCAGATGGCTTACAACCGCCGGCACGGCATCACCCCCGCCACGGTGAAGAAGGCCATTGCCGACATCCTGGTCCGCCACGCCGCCGAGGAAAAGGACGCCGCGGCCACCTCCATCGAGGTCCTGAAGCGTTCCTACAACATCCTCATCCCCGCCCAGCGCAAACAGCTCATCGCCGCCTTGCAAAACGAGATGCTCGAACACGCCAAACGGCTGGAATTTGAACAGGCCGCGGCCATCCGGGACGAGATCGAGTTGATTCGATCCGGGTCATAGCTTGGTTTTTCTCCGCTTTTATAGTATCATGCGGTCATGACAAGGACGCCGTTTCTCCCCGCCGCCGCGATTTTCGACATGGACGGGTTGATGTTGGACACGGAGCGGCCCGCGGCAACAGCCTGGGCCCGGGCCGCCCGGAACCTGGGCTGGCCGGTGGACGAGCGCATCGCCGCCAAGACCATCGGCATGGATGAACCATCGAACCGGGCGATAATTATGGAGGAATTGGGGGCCGATTTCCCCTACGACGCGGTCCGGAAGGAAATGGCCGCGATCGTCCGCCGGGAGGTCGAAGAAAGCCGGGGCATCCCCCAGCGTCCGGGCCTCACGGCGCTGCTCGATCATCTGGAGGCGCTCCGGGTGCCCCTGGCGGTGGCCACCTCCTCCGGGCGGAAAAGCGCCCTGTGGAAGCTCCGGCAGGGGGGCATCCTGGATCGCTTTTCCGTCCTGGCCTGCGGGGACGAGGTCCCGCAGGGCAAGCCCGCCCCGGACGTCTTCCTCCTCGCCGCGGAACGCCTGGGCAAAGATCCCGCGGACTGCGTGGGCTTCGAGGATTCCCCCGCGGGGCTGCGGGCCCTGGCCGCGGCGGGGATACGGTCGGTTTTCGTGAAGGACCTGGTGGAGCCTCCCCCGGAGGTCCTGGCGTTGGTATGGCGCCGCTGCGGGGATCTGGCGGAAGCGGCGGCCCTTTTCGGGTAGGGCGCGAGGCGCGGCCAACAGGCCTTGGGGGTGGCATTATCATGTATGATTCACAATGATTCACTGATACTTGACATAAATTGAACATAGAGGATAGTTTATTGATACTATGAGATTGAGCGGGGAGGGGGAAAAATGAAAAGGGTAAAAATGAAAAGGGCAAAAATGAAAAAACTCATGGGATTGTTTGTGCTTTGTAGTTTATTCTTGTCCTGCGAGGATATTCTGCAAACGTTTCTTACAAAAAATATTGAAGTGAAGTTCGATTACGCCCTTTTTGCCGAGCAGCGGCAGCAGTGGCAGGCCGCTCAGATAAAAAACTACCGGTATACCTTGACTGCCGCTGGTTTTGATAGTTATCATGGAGTGATAATTGTTGAAGATGGAAAATTTAAACAGGATACGCCTTTGTATGAGTATGGCGATATTAACTCTTTTTTAGAGTATTCCACCATTGATGAGATATACCACACTATAGAAGAAGTCTATACCGCGAATAACAATACGGAACAGAACGTCTTTGACGTCTATCTGAAAGCAATCAACGTTGAATATGATACGATAAATCATATCCCCATCAGCATAAACTACGGCTATTATATTCCCGATCATATCGCACTCGACGGAACATTTGATTACGAAATAGAAGATTTCGAAAAAGACAAATGAACCTCCCCGGCCTTCAGGGGGTATCGTGCAAGCGTTGCGTAAAACCGATTCTCGAATTAACAAATAAACTGAATGATGATATAATGGGAAGTAAGGGAGAAAAGCTATGGATCAAGGAGCAATGAAGGAATTGGTGGGGAAACGGGCGGTGGAAGCCCTGGTCAAGAGCGGCATGAAGCTGGGGCTGGGTACGGGGTCTACGGCGATCCCCGCGGTGCGGCATATCGGCTTCCTCATGCGGCAGGGGGTCCTGAAGGATATCCGGGCGGTGCCCACCAGTTTTCAGACCACCATCGAATGTGAGAAGTGGGGAATTCCCCTCTTTACCCTCAACTCGGCGGAGATAGGGGGAAGCCTGGACCTGAGCATAGACGGCGCCGACGAGGTGGACCCCCAGGGCCGGCTGATCAAGGGAGGGGGCGGGGCCCTGCTGGTGGAGAAGATCGTGGCCTACGCCTCCGCCGCCTATGCCATCGTGGTGGACGAATCCAAGCTGGTCCCCAACCTGGCCCTCCGCTTCCCCGTGCCCCTGGAAGTGATCCCCGAAGCCAGGGTCCCGGCCGTCCGGACCCTGGAGGCCCTGGGGGCGGAGGTGGTCCTCCGGGAGGCGGTCCGCAAGGCCGGGCCGGTGATCACCGAACACGGGAACCTCCTCCTGGACCTCCGCTTCCCGCGGCCGGTGGACCCCTCTGCCCTGGAAACCGAGTTCAACCGTATCCCCGGAGTGGTGGAAAACGGCTTCTTTACCCGGCTGCCCCCCACGGTTTTTGTAGGCCACGCCGACGGCACGGTAACAAGTAGGAAGTAACAGGTATCAGGTAATAGAGAGGAGTTAGGAGGGAGGAGTTTTGTGCTCTGCGCTCTGCTCCTTATTACTATTACTTGTTACTTGTTACTTGGGTGGGTTATACTCAAGGTATGTTTAACGACTGTATTATCATGGCCGGGGGGTCCGGGACCAGGCTTTGGCCGGCAAGCAATTCCCGGAGGCCGAAACAGTTTTTGTGTGTGCCGGGGGCATCCGCCGCCTCCTCCTTCTTTACCGATGCGGTGGACCGGGCCCTGGCGCTCACCCCCAGGGGGGGAGGCCGGGTGATCATCATCGCCGGGGAAAGCCACGTTCCCCACATCATCGCCGCCTGCGGCCGTTACGGGGAGGAAGAACGGGAGCGCCTGGTCCTCCTCCCGGAGCCCCAGGCAAAGAGCACCGCCCCGGCGGTAATCTGCGGCGCCCTGTACTCCCGGCTCCTTTCCCCGGAGGACCGGACCCTCCTGGTGCTCACGAGCGATCACATTATCCGGCCCCTGGAACGCTTTACCGCCGACGGGGCCGCGGCGGCGGCTTTTGCCCGGAAGGACCGGCTGGTGGTCTTCGGGATACCCCCCGCGTCGCCGGAAACCGGCTTCGGCTACATCCAGGCCGGGGAGGCCCTCCCGGTCCCGGCCCTTCCCGGCGGTGCGGGGGGGCCGGCGGCCTTCCGGGCGGCCTCCTTCCGGGAAAAACCGGACCGGGAAACCGCGGAAGCCTTCCTGGCCGCGGGGAACTTCTACTGGAATTCGGGGATGTTCGCCTTTTCCTCCCGTTTCATCATAGAAGAATTCCGGCGCAGCGCCCCGGACCTGATCCGCCCCTTCGAGGCCCTCCGGCCGCCGGAAGCGGGGGCCTATACCCGGGAGGGGGGCATCCGCATCCTCCGGTCCTGGGCGGGCCTCGCGGATGCTTACGCCGCCGCCGCAAGCATCAGCTTCGATTACGCGGTGGCGGAGAAATGCACCCGCACGGTGATGATCGCCGCCGGCTTCGCCTGGCAGGACGTGGGGAGCTGGGACGAATACGCCAAGCTCTTAGGGGACCGGGACGCCGAAGTATACCGCGCCGACGCGGAGGACTGCTTTGTCGACGCCGACATCCCCGTGGCCCTCTGCGGGGTACAGGACCTCCTGGTGGTCGTCCGATCCGGGAAGCACGGCGAGCCGGCCTCGGTGCTGATATCGGGAAAGGGAAAAACCCAAAAGGTCCGGGAAATCGTCGAACAGATCAAGGCCGCGGGCAGAACGGAACTGCTTTAAGGACCCGCGCAAGAATGAAATGCCATGCATTTTATTCTGATTGCTTATACAGCAAGGAAATAACATGACCAATTGGTCATGTTATTTTTGCGCGGGCCCTCAGCGGCCGATGACGAGTCGCGGAAGCCCCCTATTCCACTTTGAATTTTGATATCTCTCCCACCAGCACGTCAATGTTTTCCTTGTTGTGTCCGCTGATAGTGTTGACGTGGTCTACCGACACATTGATCTGGTCCGCTCCGGTGGCCATCTCGTTCATCCCGTTGGTGATTTCCACAGTCGCCAATCCCAGACTTTTGCTCTCCTGTATTACCTGCCGGCTCCCTTCAAGCATCTCCTGGGAACCGCCCTTGACCATTTGGGTCGCTTCGTTCAACTGGCCGATAGCCTCCAATATCTGCTTGCTCCCCGTATTCTGTTCCTCCATGGCGTTACGGATGTTTTCTTC
>JAITRV010000274.1 GCA_031288215.1 Spirochaetaceae bacterium
GCAGGGAAATACCCCGGGCGACCCCTTTTGAGCAGAGGAACCAGTTATGCCGTAGGCATCAAGAGCAACGTCGCGAACAGGGGGCGGCCGGGGTATTTCCCTGACAGGACCCCCCGGCAGATCCCCCATGCCGGCCCGTGCCGGGAGGACCAGCCCTCGGGGTATCCGGCGGGTATCCGGCGGCCTACCGGGGGGAAGTGTCGTTGATGCCCTTCATCCGTTCCATCCGGCCCCGGTAGAAGGCGGAACTGCCCCCGCGGGCGTCTATTTCCTTCTGCATGAGGTCCCGGACCGCCCGGGCAAATTCCCGCACCGAATCCATGGAGAGGAGGCCCTTTTCATCCCGCCGGATATAGCCGGAAGGGTATACGGGATCCATCACCACCATCGTTTCCCTGGGAAGGGTGCGGCCCCAGGGGGAAAAGGGCGGAAAGGCCCCCTCGGAAAAGACCGTTACCAGGGGGATCACCGGAATATCCAGTTCCGCGGCGATGTAAAAGGCCCCGCTCTTGAATTCCCGTATGTTTTGGTTGTAGAGGTAGCATTCCCCCTCGGGGTAGAAGTGGATGAAGCGGCGGTACCGGAAGGCCTGTTCCGCGGAGGCCAGGACACGGTCCAGGCCCCGCTTCCCCGGGGGCAGGGGAAGGCCCCCCAGGAGCCGGGTCAGGGTCCCCAGGAAGGGCGCCGTCACGGTTGCCTCCAGGAGGGTCTGCCAGGTACGGCGGGGGAGCATGGCCCCGCTCACCTTCACCGGATCGAGAAAGGTGGTATGGTTCGATACCAGGATCGCCCGGGGGATGCCCCGGAGTTTCCAGGTGTTTTTGTAGGCCGTCCGGAACATGAGGAGGTTGACCAGTTGGGCCGCGGGCCAGAGCGCGTAAAACGTCATGGCCGCGGCAAGCCGGAAGGGGAGGGAGGTGTCCAGAAGGGGGCGGCCCCGTTGGTAGGGCATTTACCGTACCACCCGGCCTTTCCAGACAAAGCCCTTACCGGTGATGGTCCTGAACCAGGAGAAAATTCCTACATAAAGGTAGTTTGCAAAGATCACCGGCCAGAGGAACGCGTAGTACCAGGGGATCTGCCGGTCCAGGTACTGAATCATGAAGGCCAGGGTAAAGAGGCCGTTCGCGGTGGCCGCATGGAGGGCGAAGGGGCTTTTCTGATACCAGAGGATGAACAGGAGCGGGAAGGGGAGTATCATGAAAAAAAACACCGCCACGGCGACTAAAAAAAGCAGCGCCGAATTCTTCCCGAAAAAGACGAAGATGTTCTTTCCTATCCCTTCCACCGCCGCGTGGTAACCCGTATACATCCGGCAGCGGATCTCCTTTTTGACATCCAGGAAAATCGTCTTATAACCCTGGCGCTTCATACGCCGGGCCAGGTACATATCCTCCACGGACTTGTTCTTGATGGCGGCGTAGCCCCCGACCTTCTCAAAGGCCTCCCGGCGTACCGCGATATACTGGCCGATGGCGGCGGAAAAGAAACTCTGCCGGGTATAACGGTTGAGGAAAAGGGGAACCACGATGGTGGTCAGAAAATACATCAGGGGGACGGTGACGGCCTCCCCGAAGGTGAGGAGTTTTTGTTTCGTATAACCGGAAATAAAATCCACGGCGGAATGCCGTATATTGGACACCGACCAGGAAACGCTGGTGGGGCTGTGGACCGTATCGGCGTCGGTAAAGATGAAGATCTCCCCCCGGGCCTCGGCGGCAAGCTGGTGCATGGCATAGGGTTTCCCGAACCAATCAGGCGGCAGGGGCTTCCCCTCAAAAACCCGGAGCCGGCTCTCTTCCCGGGCGATGTCCCGGAGAAGGCCCAAGGTGTTGTCCGTGGAGTTATCGTCGATCACCAGAATCTCGTAATTGCGGTAATCCTGGTTCCGCAGGGAATCAAGGCAGCGCCGGATGTTCTGCTCCTCGTTCCTGGCGGGGATAAGCACCGAGACCAGGGGGCCCTCCTTGACCGTGGGGGGCACCGCGTGGAGCTTCATGTCGATCATGTTGATCGTCCCCAGGACGCAGAAATAAACGCCCAATCCAATCAGCAGAGGAAAATAAAACGGGAAAATAACGGTTATCACGGTTTCCATAAAAGCGACTTCACTTTCCTCAATGAGTAAAATTTATGATTTGGTTTTGTCCAACAATTCTTGCAGGTATTTATTGGAGGGATACACGGCGCGGGCCCGGTTCAGCGCGGCTTCGGCCTCCCGGAATTTTTTTTGTTCCAGATAGGCATAGCCTATGGCGATGTTTACATTGAACCGGTCGTCCCTTTCCAGCCGTGCGGCATAGGTGTTCAGAATATCCTCCATCATTTGTATTCCTTTCCGGTGGTTGTGGAAGGGGGCGGGGGCATATACCCACCGGGAAGCTATCAAGTAGCGGGCGGCGGTATTTCCCGCATCCAGGTCCAGGGCGTTCTTGGCGTAGCGATCCACCTCAAGCCCGTGGACTATCACGTAGCTTACCGGCCTGAGAATACAGGACTGGGATAAATTCTCCGCCAGCATCACCCAGGCTTCGGGAGAAACCGCCGCGTCCAGGGAAGCGCGGGCCTCCTCCATTCCTTCCTCAAAACAAGCCAGGGCTTCGTCCTTCCGCTTCTCGTAGAGATAGGCCCGGCCCATCATGTACGCGCACCGGGACCGCATCAGGGAAAGGGGCGCCCCCGCAAGGGCCGCCTCCGCCTTGTGCAGGGTTTCCCGGTAGAGGACCGCTATCTCATCCGCCATGAGGGTCTGTTCGTAGATCGCGTCCCGAAGGGGTATAAACCACTGCGGCAGTGCCGAAGGCGCCGCCTCCCCATATCCCATAAGGGCGGCCATCCAGCACATCATTGCGGCAAAACACTTTTTCCCAAACCTCACCATACGATCATAGTTCCTTTTCAGGGAATTCGAATGAGGTATTTTTTCCAAAACCGGAGAATTTTCCGAAAATGCGGCGCCATAACGAAGAAAAAACGGAGGCAACAGGAAAGAGAACGCCGGGGCCTTTTACCGCGTCATGACCCCTCTTTAAATTTGTTCTTTATCAGGGCAAAGTAATTTTCCGCCTCCTCGGGGCTTTCCACGACCTTGTCCGCCTCATGGTAGGTTATCAACTGGGGGGGAATTTCCGCGAGGAAGGGCGACGGGCCGCATTCCACCGTGTCCCGCAGCCGCCGCCGTTTCTGACAACTGGTGATGAAGAGCTTGTCCCGGGCCCGGGTAATGGCCACGTAGAAAAGCCGCCGTTCCTCTTCAAGGCTGCCTTCCCCTTCCCCCCCTTCTTCGCCGTCCTCGAGGCTCCGTTCATGGGGGATAATGCCCGCTTCGGCGGCGGCGATGAAGACCACGGGAAATTCCAGCCCCTTGGAGGCATGGATGGTCATGAGGTTCACCTTGCCCCGATCCCCCTCGCCGCTCCCGCTTTCGTCGTCCCGGGTGATGAGGCTTATCCGGTTGAGGTAGGGGTAGAGGGTGGGGTCCAGGTTGTCCCCGTCGCTTTCCCAGGTTTCAATGGACCGGATGAGGCTTTCGATGTTGAGGAACTTCCACCGGGCGATCTTTTCGTTCTTGCCGTGCTCCGTCACGAGGTACGACCAGTAGTCGATGTTGTCCACCAGGGATCGGACTTTTTGGGAGAGACGCCAGCCCTTTTGGGAGGAATTCCCGAGCATTTCGGCCTTAAAGAAGTCGATGAGGGTCATAAATGCGTCCAGTTCCCCCTTACCCTTTTCCACCCCGGCCTCGGCGTCCTCCCCCAGGTCCCGAAAAAGGCTGTCCTGGGCATAGCGGAGCCGGCCCATGGCGTCCCAGAGGGAGGAATGGTTCTTCCGGGCCAGGGCGTTCGCGGCGCTGATCATGGCCTTCCCCAGGCCCCGCCGGGGGGTGTTGATGATCCGCAGGAGGTTCACGTCGTCGTCGGAATTGGCGATGACCCTGAGATAGCTGAGGACGTCCTTTATCTCCTTCCGCTGGAAAAAACTCGTCCCCCCGGAGACCCGGTAGGGGATGTCCTCCGCCAGAAAGGCCTCCTCGATGCTCCGGCTCAGGGAATTGGTCCTGATGAGAACGGCGAAATCGTCGTAGCTCAGGCGTTCCCGCAGGAGGATGGTCCTGATTTGGGAGGCGATAAAGTCCCCCTCGTCGCTCTCGTTTTGGGGATAAAAGACCTCGATGGGCGTTCCCCCCTTGTTCCCGGACCAGAGGGTCTTTTCCTTGCGGTTCGAGTTGTGGGAAATCACCCCGTTGGCCGCATCCAGGATGGTGGTGGTGGAACGGTAATTCTGTTCCAGCTTGATCTCCGCGGTGCCGGGGAAGTCCCGTTCAAAGTTGAGGATGTTCTCGTAGCTGGCCCCCCGCCAGGAATAGATGGACTGATCGTCGTCCCCCACCACGCAGACGTTGGGCTTCCCCGGGCCTTCCCCCGGAGCGGCCAGGAGCCGCATCAGCCGGTACTGGATAAAGCTGGTATCCTGGAACTCATCCACCATGATATAACGGTAACGGCGGCGGTACTTTTCCAGGACATCTTCGTGGGTTTCAAAAATTTCGATGGGCAGCGCCAGGAGATCGTCGAAGTCCAGGGCGTTAAAGACCTTGAGGCTGTGCTGGTACTCCCGGTAGACCGGCTCAAAGCCCCCGGCGAGGGGCCCCGTGCGCGTACCGGTCAGGTCCTCCCAGCGGAGGCGGCCTATCTTGATGTTGGAAAAGAGCTGCCCCAGGGCGTAGAGGTCCACCCCCTCCACGGATACCCGTTTTTCCCGGAGGCTGTCCTTGATGAGCTGGAGCCGGTCCGCTTCATCATATATGGAAAAATTCTTCCGGTACCCCAGGCGCTCTATCTCCTCCCGGAGGATCCTGACCCCGAAGGCGTGGAAGGTGCTCACCGTGAGGCTGCGAAGCTTCCGTCCGGTCAGCTCTTTTACCCGGCTTTCCATTTCCCGGCTCGCCTTGTTGGTAAAGGTGAGGGCCAGGATCGCCGACTGGGGGATGCCCCGCTCCAGCATGTGGGCGATCCGGTAGGTGATGACCCGGGTCTTCCCCGATCCCGCCCCGGCGATGATCAGCACCGGGCCCTCCAGGGTCATGACCGCCCGGAACTGTTGCTCGTTGAGTTCCCTTTCCCAGCTTGTTTTTATCATGGCCTAGAGGGTTTTGACAAAGAGCCGGAAGGCGCCCGCGCCCAGGAGGACCACCGCGGTAACCACGGCCCCGGCGATGAAGACCCCCAGCACGACCGCGGCCAGGGTCCGCCCCTTGCCCAAGCCCAGGACCCAGGCCCCCAAGGTGCCGGTCCAGGCCCCGGTGACGGGCAGGGGCACCGCCACGAAGGCCGCCACCCCCAGCGCGCCCCACTTTTCCACGGCGGGCCGGAGTTTCTCCCGGGCCCGGCCGACAAAGCGCTCAAAGAGCCGGCGATACCAGGCCATTTTCAGGAAAAGCCGGTGCGCCGTGGAGAGGAATATCCAGCAGGCCGGCGCCGCCAGGGCGTTCACCGCCGCCGCGAAGGGATAAGCCCAATACCAGGGGAGGCCCCGGGCCACGGCAAAAGGGATGCCCCCCCGGAGTTCAGAAATGGGCAGAAAAGACAGGAAGGCGGTCCAGAAGAGGACGGTCAGGGTATTCATATTCCCCCCATCATACCAGAACCGGGGTTTCCTGACAAGGCGGATGATAATTACGGCTTCGTCTAGGCTCATCATACTTTGTAGATCACCACTCCCGTATTCAGAAAATACCTCCACGCATGAGGCGTCAGCTTCCGCTTCTTCTGAAAAAAAATTCACAAAATTTTTCAAAAAAAGTGAATTCATTGAAGCGCCCCGCAGGACAGTTCCATATAAGAGGGTATGAAACACCCTATCATGTGTCCGGGCCGCCTCCCGGCCGCCCTGCTCCTCTCCCTCCTGCTTCCGG
>JAITRV010000025.1 GCA_031288215.1 Spirochaetaceae bacterium
GGTCCGAGAGAACGGGAGGGCGCGGACTGAAAGTCTGCGGATCTTCGATCCGATGGATGCAGTGATAAGTCCGAGTACAAGACGCCGTTTCACAGCACGCCCTCCTTCATATATACACCCGCGATCAGATCACGGATGTCCCCGACGCCGATCAGCGCCGGAGGATAATAAAGAGGACCTTAAGCTTGCAATTATTACCCGAATAGGTTAGAATTACTTCGCCTAAGTGCAACCCCGGTGGCAGTTTGGTCTTGCTGGATTAGCTGCCCCCGGGGTCCTCTTTATATAGAAACCCCGATAAGGTTTTGGCCGCCGGGACGCGGCCGGATATATTGTTCTCTGTTTCAAGAACCTACTGAATACTATATCACGCTTTCATAAAAAAATCTTGGTTTTTTGAAGAAAATTCGAAAAAAAATGCAATTTTTTTTCTTTTTGGTGCCAGGCACCGAATTTGGCATCCGCCCCCCGTCCCCGGCTTCTTGCCCCCGGTAAAGCCCTCACCCAACCGGCCAAGGCAGCCTCAGCCGGCAGCCGTACCCGCCCCCCCGCCGCAAAGGCAGGACGGCGGATACTCCCGCCGGAAATACCGGCACGGACCGGCATGGGCAAAAGCGGCGAAGGGGGGTGTCAGGGAAATAACCCCGGCGACCCCATTTGAGCAGAGGAACCAGTTATTCCGTAGGCATCAAGAGCAACGTCGCGAACAGGGGGCGACCGGGGTATTTCCCTGACAGGACCCCCCCGCAGATCTCTCTTGTGCCGGCCCATGCCGGCCCGTGCCGGGAGGATCAGCCCGGGGTTATCCCCCGGCCTGATTGATCACCTCTGGGTAGTTTTTGATCAAGGTCCCTTCTTCGCTCAGGATAAAGCTCCGGTTTGCCTCGATCCGGGAGGGCATTTTGGCGATAAAGATTGCCGCTACCTTGAGCTTCCGCGCGCTGTGGGCGGCGTCCCGGAGGAGGAGGTAGGCGATGATCAGGTCCGCGGCCATTTCCACCAGGCGCCGGGAGTGGTAGCTGAGGAAGTCGCCCTCGGCCTTGTAGGCCTTGGCGTATTCCAGGGCTTCGTCAAAGAGCTTCCGGGCGGCACGGATCTTTTCAAGCAGTTGGGGGGCATAGGGATACGCGCCCCGGTCGTATTCGTCCAGAATACCCTGGGCGATCCCGGACGTGACGGGGCCGATGGCGGCGACAACCTGGAGCTGGGTGGTACCCTCGTAGATATTGGTGATCCGGGCGTCCCGGTAGTGGCGTTCCGCGTTGAATTCCTTCATATAACCGGTGCCGCCGTGGATCTGGATGGCGTCGTAGGCTACCTTGTTGGCCATTTCCGTGGTATAGGCCTTGACCAGGGGGGTAAAGAAGCCCGCCAGTTTGGCGTATTTCTTTTTTTCTTCGATAATTGCCCCCTTTTCATCAGGATGCCCGTCGGAATACTCCTCCAGGGTCTCCTTGAGGTCCACAAAGCGGGCGGTTTCGTAGAGGAGGCTCCGGCCCGCCTCGATGGACACCTTCATCTCGGTGAGCATCTCGAATACCGCCGGCAGGGTCCGTACCGGGATGCCGAACTGGACCCGCTTGGCAGCGTAGCGGTCCGCCTCCCGGTAGGCAGCCTCGGCGATGCCCACCGCTTGGGCGGCGATACCCAGGCGGGCGTTGTTCATGAGCCACATGGTGTACTTGGTAAGCCCCCGCTGGCGTTCTCCCACGAGCTGTGCCGGGGCGCGGTTGAACTGGAGTTCGCAGGTGGGGGAACCGTGGATCCCCAGCTTATGCTCCAGCCGGCGGATGATCATCTTATCGTCCCGTTCGTAGAGGAAGAAGGAGAGCCCCCGGGCGCCCCGGACGCTCCGGCCCTCTCCCTGGTCCTCGCTCCGGGCCAGGACCAGGCCGACGGTGCCGCAGCCGTTGGTGATGAAGCGCTTGACCCCGGTGAGGTACCAGTTCCCGTCCTCCCCGGGGACGGCCTTGAGGTTCACCGCCTGGAGGTCGCTCCCCGCGTCGGGTTCGGTGAGGATCATGGAGGAGTCCCATTCCCCGGAACAGAGCCGGGGGAGGACCGCCTGTTTTTGCTCCGGTGAGGCGAATTTGTTGATGGTGAGGGCGATGTCCTGCTGGAGGCCGAAGTTGAGGAAAGAGGCGTCCGCGCGGGCTATGATTTCCGCGGCCATGCTGAGGATGGTGGTGGGCATGTTGAGGCCGCCGTACTGCCGGGGCAGGCAGAAGCCCATGAGGTCCGCCTGGGCAAACATATCCAGGGCCTTCCGGGTTTTCGGATTGAGCCGTACCTGGTTGTTTTCCAGGACGGGCCCCTCCTCGTCCACCTGGGCCGCCGCGGGGGCGATAAACTCCCCGCAAATTTCCCCGATGATCGAGAGGACCAGGCGGTAGTTCTCCCGGGCGTCCTTTTCGTCCTTGGGGGCATGGGGGAAACGCTCCGCCTCCTTGAAGTCATCTTCTTTGAGGCGAATGATCCGGTCCAGGTCCGTATGTTCCAGGTAAAATAAAATGTCCTCGTTATCCGTTAAAAAATTTTCCACGTTTTCTTCCTTATACAATATACAATGCTTACGCTCTGGCCTTGTAGGCCTTGATCATCCGGGGGATCACCTCACCGAGGTCTCCGACGATGCCGTATTGGGCGATACTGAAGATGGGGGCCTCGGGATCGGTGTTGATGGCGATGATTCGGGCGGATTCGTCCATCCCCGCCCGGTGCTGGATAGCCCCGGAAATGCCGCAGGCGATGTAGAGCTTGGGCCGTACCGTGGTGCCGGTCTGTCCCACCTGGTGTTCCTTGCCGATGAGCCCCGCGTCCACCGCGGCCCGGGAGGCCCCGACTTCGCCCCCCAGGACCTCCGCGAGTTCCCGGATAAGGGAGAAATTCTCCCGGCTCCCGACCCCCATGCCCCCGGAGACGATGATGGTAGCCCCCTTGAGGTTGACGGTTTTTTCCTCCAGGATCCGATCGAGGATCTCCGTGGGAAGGTCCTCCCCGGCCAGGGAGGGGGAAAGCCGGACAATTTCGGCCTTCCGGGAGGCGTCCGCGGCATTCATCCGCATGACCCCCTCCCGGACCGTGGCCATCTGGGGCTTATGCTCGGGGCAGACGATGGTGGCGATGATGTTCCCCCCAAAGGCGGGGCGGATCTGGTAGAGGATACGCTTGTACTCCCGGTCCTTCTGGGTATGGTCCCCGATTTTGAGGTCCGTACAGTCCGCGGTGAGCCCCACTCTGAGGTTGGAGGCCACCCGGGGGGCCAGGTCCCGGCCGGCGGTGGTGGCGCCGTAGAGGACGATCTGGGGCTTATGCTCCCGAATGAGGCGGATCATCAGCTTGCTGTAGGGAATGGGGGTGTAGAACTCAAGCCGGGGATCCTCCACGAGGTAGACCAGGTCGGCGCCGAGGGCGGCGATCCGGCTTACTTCGGCGGCGACCTGGGCGCCGAAAAGGGCGGCGCTCACGGGCACCCCCAGTTCATCCGCCAGTTCCCGGGCCTTGGAGACCAATTCCAGGCTGACGTCGGCGATTTTGCCGCCCTCCTGCTGGATATAGACCATGACGCTGTTTTCTGTATTCATACTGTACTCCTCACCCTTAACCCAGGGTATGATCCGCGATAAGTTCGTGGACCAGGCCGGCGATCCCCGCCTCACCGGGATCGATATAACGGATTTCCCCGGCGGTGAGGACCACCGAGCTGATATGCTTGACTTTGGTGGGGGAGCCCGCCAGGCCGCATTGGGCGGCATCGGCCTTGATGGCGCCGATGTCCCAGAGCGCCATCATATCGCTGCCGGCGGCGGCGTTTTTGTAGGCCATGGCCCGCTTTGCCGAGGGGGGCCGGGGGGCCTCCCCCTCGCCGGTGAAAGTAACGAGAAGCGGAAGGGCCGCGCGGACCCGTTCCCAGCCCCCCTCCACGGAACGGCGGGCAATGAGGGTCCTCTTTTGGAGGTCCAGTTCCTCGATCCGGGACACGCAGGTGATCTGGTTAAGCCCCAGCTTCTCCGCGGTTTGGGGGCCCACCTGGGCGGTATCCCCGTCGATGGCCTGACGGCCGCAAAAGACCAGGTCATAGGACCCGGCGGCTTCAATGGCGCACTTGAGGGCGTAGGACGTGGCCAGGGTGTCCGCCCCGGCGAAGCCCCTGTCCGAGACCAGGGCGGTAAAGTCCGCTCCCCGGTAGAGGCACTCCTTGAGGATTGCCGCCGCCGAGGGGGGCCCCATGGTGATGACCTTCACCTGAACGCCGCTGAAGCGGTCCTTGAGGAGCAAGGCCCCTTCCAGGGCGTAGAGGTCCTCGGGGTTGAAGATCGCCGGGAGGGCGGCCCGGTTTACGGTGCCGTCCTCCTTCATGGCGTCTCCGGTGATATGATGGGTGTCCGGTACTTGCTTGACCAGGACAATGATATTCAAAGCCATAACTTCTCCTAAATATCCTCATCATACCACCGGTATCCGTTTTGATCAAGGGTAATTTAGACAAATTCTAAAAATTTGTCATCTTCCTCCCCTGGTCCTTGGTATGGGCAATACGCCGCGCGATTTGAAGGGGGATAGGTTTGCCGTCTTATCGAGGGCATAGTAGGATGAGTAGGGCCTCACGCTCCTCCCCCCAAAGGTCTGCGGATCACGGGCCCAATATTGGCCGTTCTTGACCCCCGCCTGGGTAATACGGGGGCCCAGGGCGGGAATATAGGTTCCGTAATTGGCGGTCACCACCGCAATATGGCCGGCCTGAGTGTTGTCGGGATTAATATACGAAAGCGCGACCGGTATACCCATATTGGCTAAGTATTGGGCGGTCAGGCCGTCGATGGTTCTATAGTTTCCCTTAAAATAACCTCCCATTCCGTTGGCTTTCCCCGCTATGTCGTCTGTCCCCGCCGTGGTGATTTTAGTGAGCACGGAAGCGTCGATTAAATTGGACTCCGTGAGGATATCTTGAAACGCAAAATTACAGTAGGTCGTCACGGCCTCCCCGTTCTCGTTTATCTCCGGCTGCCGATCTTCTCGCGCAGACACCTTCAGGGCGATTTCCTCCAGGCGGCGGGCCTGTTCAATCGATGCGGGGGAGAAGCGCACGCCGCCGAGGTGGACCATTCCATATTTGCGCAACTCGCTCTGGGGTATGACGCCATTCCGGTTGGCATCTTCTACCGCTCCATTCCACATCCATTTGTCCCGGTTTTCCGGATCATTGGGATCCACGGTATGCGCCAGTCCCGAACGGATCATCATATCCTGAACCAGGGCGGCATTTTCCGGGTTGGCGGCAAGATCCAAAATCTGCAACAGCCCCGACTCAATTCCCTTGG
>JAITRV010000043.1 GCA_031288215.1 Spirochaetaceae bacterium
CCGTGATGCCGTATTTTTTCGCCTTTTCCACAATGGTAACGGCAATGTCAAATTTTACCTTGGCATCCTCGGAAATGCCGTTGTTGTCGCAGGTGAGGGCCACGATCTTCCATGCGGAATCCGCCACCTTGGGCAACAGGATCTCGCATTTTCCGTGTTCCTCAGAAACGGAATTCAACATCCCCGGCCTCTTTGCGAGCGGTATCATGTCAAGGATGACATGACAGTCGGAACTGTCAATACAAAGGGGGGTGTCTACCGTATCCTGTACGATATTGATGAGCCAGGCGAGGGTCTCCCGCTCCTTTTCAGGGCTGGTACCGGCGGCAACATCAATATAATCCACCCCCGTTTCGGCCTGCCTCCGCGCCAGGTTTCTGATAAACTCCTCATCCCGGTCCGCGATAGCCTTCGCGGTGGAAGGAATAGACCCATTGATCTTCTCGCCAATAATAATCATACGTTTCCGCTTCCTTACCGTTAGTCTTATGTAGAGATATGCTACAATGGTTCAGCGGATATGTAAAACAAAATTTTTTTTGATTGACACAACCAGAAGTTGTGGTATAATAGATCCATGGAATACCATCAGCTGCTTAATTTCCTCGGGGTTTGTGAGGAAAAGAATTTTACCAAGGCCTCAAAACGGCGCTTTATCACCCAGCAGGGGATCAGCAAATCCATCAAAGAACTGGAAAATGAACTGGAGGTTCCCCTGTTCTTCCGGACCCGCCAGGGTATCGTCCTCACCGAATTCGGTATCGCCCTGGAAAAGGCGGCAAAGACCTCTGTTAACCAGTACCATTATATCCTGGATACCATGAAGCAGCTCAAGGAAAAAACCCGGGGCTTTATCTCCATCGGCATCGTCAACGGCCTCAACGACATACTCCCCCTGAATTTCTTCAAGACCTTTCTTGACCCCCGCAGGGATATTTCCCTGAATCTTATGAGCTTTACCGATGACGAATGTCAGGACGCGATTGCGGAACACAAGCTTCAAGTGGGCCTCTCCCCCGCTCCGGTGGATTCAAGCCGCTTCGAGTCCCGGTTCAGCAAAAAAAGCGAGATCGGCCTCATCACGGGAAAAAAACACCGGCTTTCCGGACGGCCCTCCATAAGGATGCGGGAATTGCGGGACGAGGAGGTGATCATCCTGAACTACAACAAATACCTCATTGATATGTGCGCCATGAACGGGATCAGATCCATTATTCACCTCAAGGCATCGGAGATAAGCCTGATCTACGAACTCTGCAGTACCAACCGTATCGTGGCTTTTTGGGCGGATTCCATCTACCGCTTTCCCGGCCTTGCCCATATTGAGGTGGAGGATATAGAGGTATACCGGGAATACCATCTTATCGTAAACAGGCATGTCTATATCAGCGACGCGGCGGAACAGTTCATTTCCTATGCGGAACGGGAACTTGCCAAGGCGGAACCGGAATAAGGAACCTTAAAACAGAGGGCCTTAAAACCAGGTATCGAAGATCTTTACCGATTCGGCGGCGTTCTTGCTCCAGGCATCGGCGCCCACATAGCGGCAGATCTCTTCGGTTACCACGCTCCCCCCGATGGTGATCTTAAGCCCCTCCCGCAGCCCCGCCTCTTGAATGGCATCCACGGTACGTTTCATTGAGGCTATGGAAAGGGTCAACACCCCCGAAAGCCCCAGAACCTGGGGTCGAAATTTCCGCACGGCAAGAACAAAGGCGTCGGGTTTTTGATCCACCCCGATATCTTCCACTCTGAAACCGGAAAGCTCTATCAAGCCCTTAAAGAGTTTCTTGCCTATGTCGTGAACATCCCCCTCCACCGTACCGAGTACCACGAGACCCCGGGATCTGTCCTTCCTGACCCCCATAAAGAGCCTGAGTTTGTCTATGGAAGTATCTAAGAGTTCTCCGGCAAAAATCAGATCCCCTGCGCAGTATTTACCTATCTCAAAGCGGTTTCCCACGATTTCCATACCCTGATGAAAGGCTTCTACCACTTCCCAGGTTTCCCTGTCGCCCGGATTTGAAGAAATGAATTCTTCCAGGAGCTTCTGTATCTTCTCCTCATCCAGTCTCCCAACGGTTTCCCTCAATACATCCAGCTCGATCACTTTTATGTGCCCCTTTTTTCCGTGGGTAGTAGCTACATATCAGATTATACCATAAACTTATCAGATTATACCATAAATAGAGAACTTAGCAATCATTATGATGCCGGTATCTTGAAAAAAATTCCCCCTTTTCGATATGATAAGGGAAACATCTTTAGAGAACATAAAAGGAGACGTGCATGGAAGTTTCAGCCTTACAGAACGCCCGGTATGCCTATGAGCCTAAGCTGCCCGGAGCATTAGCCCGGGAATTGGAACAAATAGCCCCGGAATACGGGGATCCCACCGAGTCGATACAGGATCAGGAGGAGATCCGGCGGATTTTTCAGTACAGCTACGGAAAACCCCTGGTAACCTTCACCGGGGGGAATAACGACAAAATCCGGCGGAAATTAACCGTGGCCGTGATCCTTTCCGGGGGGCAGGCCCCGGGAGGGCATAACGTCATCGCCGGCCTCTTTGACGGATTGAAGCGGGGTAACGGCGAATCAAAACTCTACGGATTTCTCGGGGGGCCCAAGGGGCTTTTGGAGAACAAAACCCTGGAGATAGACGCCCGCCTCATCGATCAATACCGCAATACCGGGGGATTCGACCTGATCGGTTCCGGAAGGGATAAGATCGAAACCCTGGACCAATGTGCCGCCGCCATGGAAAATGCCCACGCGCTGAAGCTGGATGCGGTGGTTATCATCGGGGGTGACGATTCCAATACCAATGCGGCCCTGCTGGCGGAATATTTCCTTGAACGGGGCTCCCCGATTCAGGTCATAAGCTGCCCCAAGACCATAGACGGGGATCTCAAGAACGAGTACATCGAAGTTTCCTTCGGCTTCGATACGGCGGTGAAGCTCTACAGCGAACTTATCGGCAACATAGAGCGGGACGCCAACAGCGCCAAGAAGTACTGGCACTTTATCAAGCTCATGGGCCGGGCCGCCAGCCACATCGCCCTGGAATGCGCCCTCCAGACCCAGCCCAATATCTGCCTGGTCTCGGAGGAGGTGGAGGCAAAACACCAGTCCCTCACCGAAATCGTGGACCAGATATGCGCCTCCGTGGTCAAACGGGCCGAAAACAAGGAAGATTTCGGCGTGGTCCTGATCCCCGAGGGGCTCGTGGAATTCATCCCGGAAATGAAAAAACTCATTGATGAACTGAACGATGTCATGTCCCTTGACGCGGAACACTTCGGCAGCCTCAAGGGCTTCGACGCCCAGGAGCAATGGCTGAAGGGGAAACTGGACCCGGAATCCTGGAACCTTTTCAGGAGCCTCCCCGCGGATATCGCCATGCAGCTCCTCTCGGACCGGGACCCCCACGGGAACGTCCAGGTTTCCCGGATTGAGACTGAACAGCTCCTGATGCGGATGGTGAAGAAGCGGCTGGGGGAAATGAAAAAGGCCGGTACCTACGGGGGAAAATTCAGCTCCCTGGGGCACTTCTTCGGCTATGAGGGCCGTTGCGCCTTCCCCAGCAACTTTGACGCGGACTACTGCTATAGCCTGGGGGTCAACGCCTTTGCCCTCATCGCCTCGGGTCTTACCGGGTACCTCTCCTCGGTGCGGAACCTCACCGCCCCGGCGGATCAGTGGATAGCCGGAGGGATCCCCCTCACCATGATGATGAACATGGAACACCGCAAGGGGACCAGGGTGCCGGTGATCAAGAAGGCCCTGGTGGATCTGGATGGCGCGCCCTTTAAGACCTTCGCCTCCCTCAGGGACACCTGGGCGGTGAAGACCTCCTTCGTCTATCCCGGACCCATCCAATACTTCGGTCCCCCGGAGCTTTGCGACCGGCCCACCAAGACCCTGCTCCTGGAACACCCCCGGAAGGGAGGGGCCTGAAGCAATAGGGGTGGCAGGAGGGCCGCCCTCCGCCGCCCTCTGAGGGCCGGCGCCCCCGGAGGAGATCTTTGCGGGTAATGGCGGATCTTCGGTCCGATCAGCCTCCGGCGGGAACCGTTTGCGAGGTATACCTCTTCATTTTATGAAGAGGTATACTATATTTAGTGCGCACAGCTTAACAAGCTGCTAAGCGATCTCCTTGTCCCGGAGGATCTCCATAAACTCAAGCCCCGTGATGGTTTCCTTCTCGATGAGGAATTCGGCAATGGCGGAGAGTTTTTCCCGGTTTTCCTCCAGGAGGGCCAGGGCCTTTTCGTGGCACTGGGCGATAATCCGGGCGACCTCCCGGTCCACCGCCGCGCCGGAGGCTTCCGAGGCGGTGAAGACGTTCCGTCCGTCCAGGTATTGGTTTTGCAGGCTCTCCAGGGCCATCATGCCGAATTCATCGCTCATGCCGTATTGGGTAACCATGCTCCGGGCGAGTTTCGTGGCCCGTTCGATGTCGTTGGATGCCCCGGTGCTGGCCTCGCCGAATTCGATCTCCTCCGCGGCCCGGCCCGCCAAAAGCACCGTGATCTGGGCGAGGAGTTCCGACTTGGTCATCAGGTAGCGCTCCTCCTCCGGGGCGTTCATGGTATACCCCAGGGCCCCCATGGTCCGGGGGACGATGGTGATCTTCTGTACCGGCAGGGAGGAGCTTCGGTCCGGCTGCAGCGCCGTGGCCAGGGCATGGCCGGTTTCGTGGAAGGCCACCATCCGCTTTTCCTTGGGGTTCAGGATCCGGTCCTTCTTCTCCTTCCCCGCGATGACCACCTCCACCGCCTCCATCAGATCCTCCTGGAGTACCTGGGCCCTGCCCAGCCGTACCGCCCGGAGGGCCGCCTCGTTGACCATATTGGCCAGATCCGCCCCGGTGGCTCCGCTGGTGCTCAGGGCGATAGCCCGGAAGTCTACACCCTCCCCCAGGACGACCTTCTTGCCGTGGACCGCCAGGATCGCCTCCCGGCCGGGGAGGTCCGGTTTTTCCACAATCACCCGCCGGTCAAAGCGGCCGGGCCTGAGCAGGGCCTTGTCGAGGATCTCCGGCCGGTTGGTGGCGGCCAGGATCAGGATGGCCTTGGAAGAGGCAAATCCGTCCATCTCCGAGAGGAGCTGGTTCAGAGTCTGCTCCCGTTCATCGTTGCTCCCTATCTGGTTATCCCGGCTCTTGCCGATGGCGTCAATTTCGTCAATGAAGATGATGCAGGGGGCGTGCTTTCCCGCCTGCTCAAAGAGGTCCCGGACCCGGCTCGCCCCGACCCCCACGAACATCTCCACAAATTCGGATCCCGAAAGGGAGAAGAAGGGGACCCGGGCCTCCCCGGCCACGGCCTTGGCCAGGAGGGTTTTTCCCGTCCCCGGGGGACCCACCAGGAGGGCCCCCTTGGGCTGCTTGGCCCCGATCTTACGGTACTTTTCCGGGCTGTGGAGGAAATCCACCAGTTCCGAGAGGCTTTCCTTGGCCTCGTCCTGGCCGGCCACATCGGCAAAGGAGACCCCGGTGTTTTTCTCCATATCGTAGAACTTGGCCTTGGATTTCCCCACGCTCAGCATACCCCCCATGCCGCCTCCGAGGCGCTGGGAAAAATTCCGCATAATAAAATAGTAGATCCCGGAGAATATGAGGAGGGGAAAAACCCAACTGGAAAAGAAATCCAGGATAGGGTTCGATTGGAGGATAGGTTTGAAAAAAGCCACCTCATGGGTGATGAGCCGCTCGGTTAAGGAAGGATCGTCGACCCTGCCGGTATAGTACACCTGCCCCTGCTGGGGGGCGGCCTGGGGAAGCAGAGCCGCTCCCGGCGTTTCCCCTCCGGTACGGGTCCGGGGATCGGCCCCGAGGATGGCGGTGAGGCGGCTCTGATCCGCCCCTTCCTTGAGGGTCAGGGCTATCTGTTCCGCGTCGAGCCTGACCCGCTCCACGAAGCCGCCTTCCACAAGCTGAATGAATTGACCGTACTCGATCTGGACCTTCCGGCTGGAGATCATGTTGTTCATAATGATATTAAAGGCAAAGGTGACGATCACGCCGATAAGAAGAAAATGAAAAATCTGGGGAGGCTTTTTTTCCGGCGTCCCCGGTTTCTTTTTATCTTCGGTTGTTCTTTTTTCTATTTCATTGTTTTCCATGAATCTAAGATACTAAAATTTGAAGCGGATTGGTATTTTTTTATGAGGTTTTTGTGAAATTGTGGACGTTCCGAGGTACAGGCATGTGCATCCTGCCTTCGTCCTGCCCGCAGGAGACGAATCTTGTGAATGTTCTCAATGGTGAATCCGGGCTTATTTCGGGCATGTTATCATTGATGCAGACATTATTGAAGTTATTTGCGATGTATGGTATAATTTTCATCCATACGACAAAAAGGAAGGTCCATGATGAATAGATCGAAATGGGGTGCGGTTCTCCTCCGGGGGGCCTTGTTGATCCTCTTGCCGGCGGTGGAAGTGTCTGCGCAGGCGGGGACGGATCTGAGCCGGCAAGGGGCAGCCGTTGCGGCAACGGCCCCGGCGGTGCCGACGGCGCCGGAGGAAGCGCTCCCGCTCAAACGGGTAGCCCTCTTTTCCTCCGGGGTGGGCTATTTTGAACACCGGGGAACCCTGTCCGGCCCGGCCCGGATAGACCTTCCCTTTCATGTGGAGGCGATCAACGATGCCCTCAAGTCCCTGGTTATAAACGACCCCGGTACCGCCGCTCCCCAGGTGAGGTATCCTTCGAGTCAAACCCTCTACCGCACCCTGCGGAGCCTTAAAATCGACCTCTCCGGGAATCCGGATACGGCGGCCCTCCTCCGCGCCCTCCGGGGGGCGGAGATCGATCTCTACACCCCCACGCTGGTCAGGGGGCGAATCCTGGGGGTCGAATACCGGCCCCTGCCGGGGGAAGCGGGGAATATGGAAGCCTTCCTTTCCCTCCTCACGCCCCAGGGGATTCGTGTGTTGGCCCTGGAAGCGGTGAGTTACTTCGCCTTTACCGACCCCCTTCTCAATAGCGACCTGAACCGGGCCCTGGACCTGATTATGGCTTCCCGGGAGGAGGATAGACGGACCCTCCGCTTGGATCTGGGGGGAAATTCAAGCCGGACGGTATCCCTAAGCTACGTGATCCCCACGGCGGTCTGGAAGGTTTCTTACCGGCTGGACCTCAGAGGGGATAAGCCCCTGCTCCAGGGTTGGGCCATCGTGGACAACGACGGGGATACCGACTGGGACGGGGTGGAACTCTCCCTGGTGACCGGGAGGCCCGTGTCCTTCATCCAGAACCTCTACCCCCCCTACCACCTGAGCCGTCCGGTGCTGCCCCTGGCCATTGCCGGGATCGCTGAAGGGCGGGCCTACGACTCCGGGTATGGCGAGGCGGGCGGGCGGGCGGCTTCCGCGGCAAAAGAGGCCCCCCGGGCGGCAGCCCCCCAGATGATGCTGCGGGAATCAGAGGAGAAGGCCGAATACGCACTGGCGGATTCCGCCGTCCCCTTTCCGGAACAGTCCCCCAATATTGTCAGAGGAATCCTGGAAACTGCCTGGGGAGGGGCGGCGGGGGATCAGTTTGAATTCACCCTCCGGCAGCCGGTCCATCTCCCCCGGCAGCAGAGCGCCATGCTCCCCCTGGTAGAGGGGACGGTTACGGCGGAGCGGACCCTGGTCTTTGACGGGGTCCGGGCCCTGGGGCGGGGGATCACCCACCCGGCAATCGGCGCGGAACTCACCAACACCACCGGGATGAAGCTCCCTGCGGGGCCCATCACGGTCTTTGACGGGGGCCTTTATGCCGGGGACGCACTGATCGTCTTTTTCCCGGAGCAGGAAAAACGGCTCATCTCTTATGGGGAGGATCTTTCGGTAAACGGCAACGTGGAACTGGGTTCGGTCCCACGGAGGATACACAGCGTCACGATAAACCGGGGGGTCATGACCATCAACCGGAAGGCGGTCTACGAGCGTCTCTATACCTTCAAAAACAGCTCCGCCGAAAACAAGCGGCTCATTTTGGAACATCCCCTGACGGCCTCCGCGGCCCTCATCGAACCCGCCTCTTTTTACGAGCGGACCGACTCCCTCTACCGCTTTGATCTGACCCTGCCCGCCGGGGGGGAGCGGACGGTGGCGGTGCGGGAGGAGCTTCCCCTGGCCGAGGGGATCATCCTGGCCCAGCTCCGGCCCGAAGCCTTGGTCTCCTACATCTCCAACCAGGAGATCCCCGAGGGGGTGCGGCGGGCCCTGCAGCAGGGGGTGGAACTCCGGCAACGCACCGAGGAGGCCCGGGCCGCGCTTGCCGATCTGGAGGCCCGGTGGAGGCGGCTCAGCGCCGAGCAGGACCGGATCCGGCAAAACCTCGAAGCCGCGGGGAA